>NZ_SMKA01000159.1 GCF_004348455.1 Kribbella albertanoniae | reverse complement strand
GCTCTAGGAGGCGGGCGTCGTCCGCGTTCGTGGGGTCGGCCTGGGCCCGGAAGATCAGGACGGGGAGGGTGGGGACGCCTTCGCGGAGGTCGGTGCCGGGGGTCTTGCCGGACTGGCCGGAGTCGCCGGCGATGTCGAGGATGTCGTCGGCGAGCTGGAAGGCGACGCCGATCTCCTCGCCGAAGGCGCGCAGGGACTCCTGGATCGCTTCGGAGGCACCGGCGAAACGGGCGCCGAAGAGAGCGGAGGTGGCGATCAGGGAGCCGGTCTTGTCGGCGACGACGGACAGGTAGTGCTTGAGCGGGTCCTGGCCTTCGCCGACGCCGAGGGTCTCGCGGATCTGGCCCTCGACCAGGCGGCCGAAGGTGCGGGCCTGGATCCGGACGGCCTCGGGGCCGAGGTCGGCGACCAGGTCGGAGGCGCGGGCGAAGAGCCAGTCACCGGACAGGATCGCGACCGAGTTGTCCCAGCGGGCGTTCGCGGTGGCCGAGCCGCGGCGGAGCGCGGCCTCGTCCATCACGTCGTCGTGGTGCAGGGTGGCGACGTGGGTCAGCTCGACCACGACCGCCGACTTGACGACGTCGTCACGGTTCCCCGCGGAATCCGGACCGAACTCGGCGCCGATCAGCACCAGCAGCGGCCGGAACCGCTTGCCGCCGGCAACCATGACGTGCTGGGCGGCGGCGGTGACGAACGGCGCCTCGGACTCGGTCGAGTCGTGCAGCGCCTGTTCCACAGCCTCCAGCCCAGCGCGGACCCGGGCTTCGAGCGCCTCATCGGCGAACGCGAAGCCCAGGCTCTCGGCCGGCAGCGGGGTCGGACTCAACGGATGAACTCACCCGCGCGGGCCGCCAGTTCGAGGACCGGTCCGGGGACCAGGCCGAGAATCACTGTGGCGGCGAGACCGAGGGCTACCGCGGTCGTGGTCTGCCAGCCCGGCAGCGCCACGTCGGGCGCGTCGGTCGGCAGGTCGGAGAAGAACATCAGCACGATCACGCGGACGTAGAAGAACGCGGCGACCAGGCTGGACAGTACGGCGACGACGACCAACGGCCACGCCCCACCGGTCCAGGCCGCGCTGAAGACCGCCCACTTGCCGGTGAAGCCCGCGGTCAGCGGGATACCGGCGAAGGACAGCAGGAAGAACGCGAAGATCCCGGCCAGCAGCGGCGACTTCTTGCCGAGCCCGGCCCAGCGGGACAGGTGCGTGGCCTCGCCACCCGCGTCGCGGACCAGCGTGACGACCGCGAAGGCACCGATCGTCGAGAAGCCGTAGGCGACCAGGTAGAAGAGCACCGCCTGGGTCGAGGTGATGCCGTTGCTGACACCGCTCCCGGCCTGGGCCAGTCCGACGAACGCGGTCAGCAGGAAGCCTGCGTGCGCGATCGACGAGTAGGCCAGCATCCGCTTCACGTCGGTCTGGGTGATCGCGACGATCGAACCGACCACCATGGTGAGGATCGCGACGACCCACATCATCGGCGCCCAGTCCCAGCGCGATCCACCGAGCGCGACGTAGAAGACCCGCATCAGCCCGATGAACGCGGCGATCTTGGTGCAGGCCGCCATGAACCCGGTGACCGGCGTCGGCGCACCCTGGTACACGTCCGGCGTCCAGGAGTGGAACGGTACGGCGCCGACCTTGAACAGCAGGCCGACCCCGATCAGACCGGTCCCGGCCAGCAGGATCGACTCCGCGCCGGTGTCCTGCGCCAGCGCGTCGGCAATACCGCCGAGCGACATCGTGCCGGCGTACCCGTAGAGCAGCGCGATCCCGAACAGCAGGAACGCGGAAGCGAACGCACCCAGCAGGAAGTACTTCATCGCGGCTTCCTGCGAGATCAGCCGGCGACGCCGGGCCAGACCGCAGAGCAGGTAGAGCGGCAGCGAGAAGACCTCGAGCGCGACGAACAGCACCAGCAGGTCGTTGGCCGACGCGAACAGCATCATGCCGCCGACCGCGAACAGCGTCAGCGGGAAGATCTCGGTGTGCTCGATCCGGGCCGCCGTACCCTCACGCTCGGCCTCAGACCCCGGTACGGCGGCCGCCTGGCTCGCGAACGCGGACAGGCCACCGTCGAGCGAGCGCTCGGCGAACAGCAGCACGCTGATCAGCGTCAGCGCGAGCAGGATCAGCCAGGTGAACAGCGCCGGGCCGTCGACCGAGATCGCGCCCTGGGCCGCGATCAGTTCCTTGTTGTCGTTGATCAGGAGGCCGGTCAGCACCCCGGCGACGACGATCGCCACCACGGTGATCGCCAGCTGTGCCGCGTGCCGCAAGGCCCGCGGCAGGAACGCCTCGGTGATGACGCCGACACAGGCCGCGCCGAACACCACGAGCATCGGCATCAGCTCGGTGTACTCGATCTTCGGCGCCACGAAGTCTGCCGCCGGCAGGATCAGGCCGATCACTTCTGTCCCTCCGTCACGGGGATCTCCGGCGCCTTGTCGGTGACACCGACGCGCTGCATGGTCGACTCGACCGCGGGTTTGATGATGTCGACGATCGGCTTCGGGAAGATGCCGAGGCCGATGATCAGGACCACCAGCGGGGCGATCGCGAGGATCTCCCGCGCGTTCAGGTCCTTGAGCTTCTCGATCCCGTCACGCACCGGACCGGTCATCGTGCGTTGGTACATCAGCAGGATGTAGAGCGCCGCCAGCACGATGCCGAGGACCGCGATCACCGCGATCACCTTGTGGTTGCTGAACGTCCCGGCCAGCACCATGAACTCGGAGATGAACGGCGACAGGCCGGGCAGCGCCAAGCTGGACAATCCCGCGAACAGGAACAGGCCGGCCAGCACCGGGGCGACCTTCTCGACCCCGCCGTAGTCGGCGATCCGTGCGGACCCGCGCCGGGAGATCAGGTATCCGGCCACCAGGAACAGCGCGGCGGTGGAGAGACCGTGGTTGAACATGTACAGCGTCGACCCGGTCAGTCCCTGCGAGGTCAGCGCGAAGATCCCCATCACGATGAACCCGAAGTGCGAGATCGACGTGTACGCGATCAGCCGCTTGATGTCGGTCTGGCCGATCGCCACCAGGGCGCCGTACAGGACCGAGATCAGTGCGAGCACCAGGACCACCGGGGTGGCCCACTCGGACGCGTTCGGGAACAGTCCCAGGCAGAACCGGATCATCCCGAAGGTGCCGATCTTGTCCAGGATGCCGACCAGCAGCACCGAGGTGCCCGGCGTCGCCTCACCGGCGGCGTCCGGCAGCCAGGTGTGGAACGGCACCATCGGCGCCTTCACCGCGAAGGCGAAGAAGAAGCCGAGGAACAGCCACCGCTCCGTGTTCTGGCTCATGTCCAGCTTGATCAGGTCACTGAGCAGGTACGACGGGTCGCCGGCGCGCGCGGAGATCACATAGAGACCGATCACCGAGGCCAGCATCAGCAGCCCACCGAGGAGCGAGTACAGCAGGAACTTCACCGCGGCGTACGAGCGCTGCGGACCGCCGAAGCCGCCGATCAGGAAGTACATCGGGATCAGCGTGGCCTCGAACAGCACGTAGAAGAGGAACACGTCGGTGGCGGAGAAGACTCCGATCGACAGCGCCTCCAGCGCCAGGATCCAGGCGAAGAACGACTTCGACGACCAGCGTCCGTTGTCGGCGTCGTTCCACGAGGCGATGATCACGACCGGCGTGAGCAGCGCGGTGAGGACCACCAGCACGATGCCGACACCGTCGAGACCGAGCGCGTAGTTCGCGCCGAAGGCCTTGATCCAGGTGTGCGTCTCGTTGTACTTCTCAGCGCCGTTCTGGTGGTAGCCGACCGCAACGATCGCGGTCAGCACCAGGACGACGAGCGAGAAGCCGAGCGCAACCTGCTTGGACAGCAGTGCCTTCGCCTTGGGCACCGCCATGGTGACCAGGGCGCCCACGAAGGGCAGCAGCAGTAAGAGGGTCAGCCAACCGATTTTCACGACAACCTCACCGCGAGGAGGGCGACGACCACGAATGCGGCGCCGAAGACCATGCTGAGTGCGTACGAACGGACGAAGCCCGTCTGGAACCGGCGGAGCCGGCCGGACAGCCCACCGAACAGTGCGGCCAGCCCGTTCACCAAGCCGTCCACGCCGCGGTTGTCGAGCCAGACCAGCGTCCGGGTGAGGTACTGGCCCGGGCGCATCAGGACCGCCTCGTTCAGGGCGTCGCCGTACAGGTCACGCCGGGCGAGGACCGTCAGCGGCGAACCGGCCGGGGCCTCGCGCGGGATGTCCCGCCGGTACTTGAGCACGGCGATCAGGAGGCCGATGGCGACCACCGCGAGGGTGATCAGCGTCATCACGATCGCCGGCAGCGGCAGGTGGTGCTCCTCGTGCTTCCCGACGACCGGCTCGAGCCAGTGCTCGATCCAGTGCCCGGCGAAGTAGAGCGCGCCACCGCCCAGCGACAGCGCCGCCAGGATGATCAGCGGGATCGTCATCACCTTGGGCGACTCGTGCGGATGCACGTCGTCGTCCCAGCGCTTCTTGCCGAAGAACGTCATCAGCATCACCCGCGTCATGTAGAACGCGGTGATGCCGGCGCCGAGCAGCGCGCACAGACCGATCACGATGTTGTCCGCGAACGCGGCCTCGATGATCTTGTCCTTGCTGAAGAAGCCGGCGAACGGCGGGATGCCGAGGATCGCCAGGTAGCCGAACGCGAAGGTCGCGAAGGTGACCTTCATCGACGTCCGCAGGGCACCGTAGTGGCGCATGTTCACGTCGTCGTTCATCCCGTGCATGACGGAACCGGCGCCGAGGAACATGTTGGCCTTGAAGAAGCCGTGCGTGATCAGGTGGAAGATCGCGAACACGTACCCGGCCGGGCCGAGACCGGCGGCCAGCATCATGTAACCGATCTGGCTCATCGTCGAACCGGCGAGCGCCTTCTTGATGTCGTCCTTGGCGGTACCGATGATCGCACCGGCGAGCGCCGTCACGGTTCCGACGATGACGACCGCGGTCGAGGCCGCTTCGCTCTGCTCGAAGATCGCGTGCGAGCGGACCACCAGGTAGACGCCCGCGGTGACCATGGTCGCCGCGTGGATGAGCGCCGACACCGGGGTCGGGCCCTCCATCGCGTCCAGCAGCCAGGACTGCAGCGGCACCTGCGCGGACTTACCGCACGCGGCCAGCAGCAGCATCAGGCCGACCAGCGTGGCCCAGGTGCTCGACATGCTCTCGGCTCCGGAGTTCACCGTGGTGAAGGCCGAGGAGCCGAACAGCGCCCACATGCTCATCACCGCGAGCGAGAGGCCGATGTCACCGACCCGGTTCACCACGAACGCCTTCTTGGCGGCGACCGCGGCCGAGTTCTTGTGCTGCCAGAACCCGATCAGCAGGTACGACGCCAGACCGACGCCCTCCCAGCCGACGAAGACCAGCAGGTAGTCCGCCGCCAGCACCAGCAGCAGCATCGCCGCGATGAACAGGTTCAGGTAGGCGAAGAACCGGCGCCGCCGGGCGTCGTGCTCCATGTAGCCGATCGAGTAGATGTGGATCAGCGAACCCACACCGGTGATCAGCAGCACGAACAGGATCGACAGCGGGTCGATCAGCAGCGTGAAGTCGACCTTCACACTGCCGACGGTGAACCACTCGAACAGGCGAACCGTCTCGGACCGCTCCTCGCCGTGCAGCCCCTGCATCTGGACGAACAGCAGGACACCGCAGACGAACGAGGCCAGCGACGCCGCGGTGCCGAGCAGGTGACCCCACGCGTTGGTGGCCTTACCACCAAGCAGCAGGATCGCCGCGGACACCGCCGGAATCGCGACCAGCAGCCACGTCAGCTCATGACTCATCGGTTTCAGACCTCAGTACTTGAGCAGGTTGGCGTCGTCGACCGAGGCCGAACGACGGGTGCGGAAGATGGCCATGATGATCGCCAGGCCGATCACGACCTCGGCCGCGGCCACCACCATCACGAAGAAGGCGGCGATCTGGCCGTCGAGGTTGCCGTGCTGGCGGGCGAAGCTGACGAACGCGAGGTTGGCCGCGTTCAGCATCAGCTCGACACACATGAACACGACGATCGCGTTCCGGCGTACCAGCACGCCAAGCGCGCCGATACTGAACAGAATCGCGGCGAGCACGATGTAGGGCTCAGTGCTCACAGCTTGTCCTCCTTGCCGAATCCGCTCAGATCGGTGCTCTCCGCATCGGAGTTCACCTTGTCGCCCGGCTGTGCTTCACCGTATTGGCCGTCGGTGATCTCGCGGACGGTCTCGACGTCCGCGCGCTCCTCAGCCTCGGGGAACACGGTGCCACGAGCCTGCAGGACGCGCGAAACCGAGGTCGGTGCGATCGACCCGTCGGGCAGCAGCGCCGGCGTGTCGACAGCGTTGTGCCGAGCCAGTACGCCGGGAGTCGGCAGCGGACCGGGGTGGATCCCCTGCTCGGCGTACTTGCGGATCCGCTCCTCGGCGTGGTCGCGCTGGGTGCGCTTCTTGGTCAGCCGCTCGCGGTGCGCCAGCATCATCGCGCCGAGCGCGGCGGTGATCAGCAGCGCCGAGGTGACCTCGAAGGCGAACACGTACTTGCCGAACAGCAGCTGCGCGATGCCCTTGGGGTTACCGTCCGGCTGCGCGTCGGCCAGGCCGATCGGGTTGCCGTAGATCCCGTTGCCGACCGCGAAGACGATCAGCAGGCCGAAGCCGAGGAAGGCGAGACCGGCGAGCAGCCGCTGACCGCGAATCGTCTCCACCAGGGAGTCGGACGCGTCGACACCGACCAGCATCAGCACGAACAGGAACAGCATCAGGATCGCGCCGGTGTACACGATGATCTGTACGGCGAACAGGAACGGTGCGTCCTGTGCGGCGTACTGGACCGACAGGCAGATCATCACCGTGGCCAGCAGCAGCGCGGAGTGCACCGCCTTGCGGACCAGCACCATCGCGATCGCGGACAGCACCATCACCGGCGCGAGCAGCCAGAACGCGACCTGCGGTCCGGTCACCAGGGCGATCATTTGGCGTCACCGCCATCGGGGGTGGCCGCGCCGGTCAGGCCGCGGTAGTAGTCCTTCTCGGTCGCACCCAGCTGCATCGCGTGCGGCGGCTCCTGCATGCCCGGAAGCATCGGGGCCAGCAGGTCCTTCTTCTCGTAGATCAACGAGGCGCGGCTGGTGTCGGCCAGCTCGTACTCGTTGGTCATCGTGAGCGCCCGGGTCGGGCACGCCTCGATGCACAGTCCACAGAGGATGCAGCGCAGGTAGTTGATCTGGTAGACGCGACCGTAGCGCTCACCGGGCGAGAACCGCTCCGAATCCTCACCATCGATGTTCGAGGCACCCTCGACGTAGATGGCGTCCGCGGGGCAGGCCCAGGCGCACAGCTCGCAGCCGATGCACTTCTCCAGACCGTCCGGCCAGCGGTTCAGCTGGTGCCGGCCGTGGAAGCGCGGTGCGGTCGGCTTCTTCTCGAACGGGTACTCCTCGGTGAACACCTTGCGGAACATCGTCCGGAAGGTGACCCCGAACCCGGCTACCGGGTCCCAGAGGGACTCTTTGACACTAGCCACGACTGCCTTCCTTGCTACGACTGTCGGTCTCGCTCTGGCTCGGCGTACTGACGATCGGTGGTGGTACCGGATAGCCGCCCGCGAAGGCGTCGAAGTCCTTGCCGTCGGCAACCTCGGCGGGCTGCTCGTCCTTCGGCTTGCCCGGGAGCAGCATGCTGAGCAGTGCCAGTACGACGACGATCGCGGCCGCGACCAGCAGCGTGGTCCGGCTGAAGGTGGTCTCCCGGCCGACCGCACGCACGGTGGCGACCAGCAGGATCCAGCCCAGCGAGACCGGGATGAGGATCTTCCAGCCCAGCTTCATGAACTGGTCGTAGCGCAGTCGCGGCAGCGTTCCGCGCAACCAGATGTAGAAGAAGATGAAGGCCATCAACTTGCCGAAGAACCACAGCACCGGCCAGTAGCCGGAGTTCGCGCCGTCCCACAGCGAGATCGGCCACGGTGCCTGCCAGCCGCCGAGGAACAGCGTGGTGGCCAGCGCCGAGACGGTCGCCATGTTGATGTACTCGGCCAGGAAGAACATCGCGTACTTGATCGAGGAGTACTCGGTCAGGAAGCCCGCGACCAGCTCGCCCTCGGCCTCGGGCAGGTCGAACGGCGCCCGGTTCGTCTCACCGATCATCGAGACGACGTAGATCACGAACGACGGGAACAGCAGGAACGCGTACCACCCTGGGATCGGGATGTCCGCGCCGAACAGGCTCACCGTCTGGTGCGTGCTCTGCGCCGCGACGATCTCCGAGGTGGACATCGAGCCGGCGAACAGGAACACGGTCACCAGCGCCAGGCCCATGCCGACCTCGTAGGAGATCATCTGGGCGCTGGAGCGCAGACCACCGAGCAGCGAGTACGTCGAGTTGGACGACCAGCCGCCGAGCACGATGCCGTAGATGCCGATCGAGGCGATCGCCATCACGTACAGCACCGAGACCGGCAGGTCGGTCAGCTGCAGGCGGGTGTAGGTCTCGGTGAAGGGGATCTTCACGGTCGGCCCGAACGGGATCACCGCGAAGGTCAGGAAGGCCGGTACGGCGACGATCACCGGAGCCAGCACGTAGACGAACCGGTCCACGCCCTTCGGCATCAGGTCTTCCTTGAGCATCAGCTTCACACCGTCGGCCAGCGACTGCAGCAGACCGAAGGGCCCGTGCACGTTCGGTCCGACCCGGTGCTGCATCCGTGCCACCACCCGGCGTTCCCACCAGATGTTGAACAGCGTCAACACGACCAGCAGCACGAAGATGATCAGCACCTTGAGGCCGATCACCCACCACGGGTCGCTGCCGACCCCCGCATCCGGCGGGGCAGCCAGCGGGATCAGTGTCATGCGTTTCCTCCGGCGATCGTCACGATCGATCCGTGATCGGCGTGCAGCGAACGACGTACGTGCGAGTCGGCCGAGTTGGTCGGCAGCCACACCACGTTGTCGGTCATCGGGGTGATCGCGACCGGGAGCCGGACCGAACCGGCGTCGGTGCTGACCACCAGCTCGTCACCGTCGGCGAGGCCGACGCGGTGCGCCGTGGTCACCGAGAGTCGGGCGACCGGCTTGCGCGCGGTCCCCGTCAGATGCGGCTCGCCGTCGCAGGCGCGGCTGTCGTCGATCAGCATCCGCCAGGTCGCCAGGCGGGTGGAGTCGAAGGCGCCGAGCGCCGGACCAGCCTGGTACGTCGGCTCCTGGGAGCGGTCACCGTCCCAGCGGCCGAGCTCGTCGTACTCACGCTTGGCGCCGGCCGGGGTGGTGAATCCGAGCGTGGTGTCCATCTCCTGGGCCAGTGCGGCCAGGGCCCGGACGTCCGGCATCGCGGCCGGCACCTTGAGGACCACCGGGAACGGCCGCTCGCGACCTTCCCAGTTCACGAAGGTGCCGTCCTTCTCTGCCGGCGGAACGACCGGGAAGACGACGTCGGCGTGCTCGGTCACCTGCGAGTTGCGAACCTCGAAGCTGACCACGAACGGCGCCGCGGCCAGTGCGGCCAGCGCAGCGGCCGGGTCCGGCAGGTCGTCGACCTCGACACCCGCGACGACCAGTGCATCCAGGCCTGTGCCGTCTTTCCGGGAAGCGGACGCGATGATCTCGGTCAGGTCCTTGCCCGGCGTGGCCGGAAGGCTGTCGACACCCCAGGCGGCCTGCAGGTCGACCCGCGCCTGCGCGTCGGCGACCAGACGGCCACCGGGCAGCAGGCCCGGCAGACAACCAGCCTCGAGTGCACCACGGTCACCCGCGCGCCGCGGGATCCAGGCCAGCTGCGCACCGGTGTCGAGCGCCAGCCGCAGGGCGGCCGAGTACCCACCCGGGACGCTCGCCAGCCGCTCGCCCACGATGATGATCGAGTCAGCACCGAGGGCAGCCTTGGCCTCGCCGCCGAGGTCAGCCAGTACGGCGGCCTCGGTGCCCGGCGCGGCCGGGACGAGCACGCCGTCCAGCTTCTCGACTCCGCGGGAGGCGAAGGCAGCAACTGTGAACACCTTGGTGCCGTTGGCCTTCACGGCCTTGCGCAGCCGCAGGAACACCGACGGCGCTTCCTCCTCCGGCTCGAACCCGACGAACAGCACGGATCCGGCCTTCTCGAGGTCGGCGAACGTCGTACCGAGTCCCGTCCCGGCCACCGCGGCGGCCAGGAAGTCGGCTTCCTCGGCGGAGTGCGGGCGGGCCCGGAAGTCGATGTTGTTGCTGCCGAGAGCGACCCGGGCGAACTTCGAGTACGCGTAGGCGTCCTCGAGGGTCAGCCGGCCACCGGTCAGAACGGCCGCGTTGCCACGCGCCGCGGTCAGCTTCTCCGCGGTGTAGGACAACGCCTCCGGCCACGACGCCGGCCGCAGTACGCCGTCCTCGCGGATCATCGGGTGGGTCAGCCGGTCACCGGTGCTCGCGTAGTTGAACGCGAACCGGTCCTTGTCCGAGATCCACTCCTCGTTGACCTGCGGGTCGTCACCGGACAGCCGGCGCATCACCTTGCCGCGCCGGTAGTCGACGCGGATCGCGGCACCCGACGCGTCGTGCTCGGCCACCGACGGCACCGAGACGAGGTCGAACGGCCGCGACCGGAACCGGTACGCCGCGCTGGTCAGCGCACCCACCGGGCAGATCTGAATGGTGTTACCGGAGAAGTAGCTCTCGAACGGCTCCTTCTCGTAGATGCCGACCTGCTGCAGCGCACCCCGCTCGATCAGCGCGATGAACGGGTCACCGGCGATCTGCTCGGAGAAGCGGGTGCAGCGCGCGCAGAGGATGCAGCGCTCGCGGTCCAGCAGCACCTCGGACGAGATGTTGATCGGCTTCGGGTAGGTCCGCTTGATCTCGTGGAAGCGGGTCTCGCCACGGCCGTTCGTCATCGCCTGGTTCTGCAGCGGGCACTCGCCGCCCTTGTCGCAGACCGGGCAGTCCAGCGGGTGGTTGATCAGCAGGAATTCCATCTGACCGTGCTGGGCCTTCTCCGCCACCGGCGAGCTGACCTGGGTGCGGACCACCATGCCGTCGGCGACGGTGATCGTGCAGGAGGCCTGCGGCTTCGGCATCCCGCGGCCGTTGCCGGCGTCGGTGATCTCGACCAGGCACTGGCGGCAGGCGCCGACCGGGTCGAGCAGCGGGTGGTCGCAGAACCGCGGGATCTGGATCCCGATCTGCTCCGCGGCCCGGATCAGCAGGGTGTTCTTCGGAACCTTGACCTCGATGTCGTCGATGGTGACGGTGATCAGGTCGGTCCGCTCCACCTCCGCGCCGGCCGGCGGATTCGCTTGGATCGTCATGCGTTTGCTCCAGCAGTCGCGAAGACAGTGCTTGCCATCGGGTCGAACGGACAGCCGCCCTCGGCGAAGTGCGCCAGGTACTCGTCCTTGAAGTGCTGGATCGAGCTGCTGATCGGCGCGGTCGCACCATCGGCCAGGGCGCAGAACGACCGGCCGGTGATGTTCTCGCAGAGGTCGAGCAGAGTGACGAGGTCTTCCTCGGTGCCCTTGCCGTGCTCCAGCCGCTCGAGGATCTGGACCAGCCACCAGGTGCCCTCACGGCACGGGGTGCACTTGCCGCAGGACTCGTGCTTGTAGAACTCGGTCCAGCGCAGTACGGCGCGGACGACGCAGGTGGTCTCGTCGAAGATCTGCAGCGCCTTGGTGCCCAGCATCGAGCCGACCGAACCGACACCCTCGTAGTCCAGCGGGACGTCGAGGTGCTCGGCGGTCAGCAGCGGTGTCGAGGAACCACCCGGCGTCCAGAACTTCAGCTCGTGTCCGTCGCGGACACCGCCGGCCAGATCGATCAGCTGGCGCAGCGTGATCCCCATCGGCGCCTCGTACTGGCCCGGGCGGGTGACGTGTCCGGACAGCGAGTACAGCGTCATGCCCTTGGACTTCTCGGTGCCCATCGAGGAGAACCAGTCCGCGCCGTTCTTGATGATGGCGGGAACAGACGCGATCGACTCGACGTTGTTGATCACTGTGGGGCATCCGTACAGACCGGCAACGGCCGGGAACGGGGGACGCAGCCGAGGTTGACCACGCCGGCCCTCGAGCGAGTCGAGCAGCGCCGTCTCCTCGCCACAGATGTAGGCGCCCGCGCCGGCGTGGACGACGACGTCCAGGTCGTAGCCGGTGCCGAGGATGTTCGTGCCGATGAAGCCGGCGTCCTTGGCCTCCTGGACCGCCTGCTGCAGCCGGCGGATCACGTGCAGGACCTCACCGCGGACGTAGATGAAGGCGACACTCGCGCGGATCGCGTAGGACGAGATGATGACGCCCTCGACCAGCGTGTGCGGCGAGGCCATCATCAGCGGGATGTCCTTGCAGGTTCCCGGCTCGGACTCGTCGGCGTTCACCACGAGGTACTTCGGCTTCGGGTTGTCCTGCGGGATGAACGACCACTTCATCCCGGTCGGGAAGCCCGCGCCACCACGACCGCGCAGACCGGAGTCCTTGACGGCGGTGACCACGTCGGCTGGCTGCATCCGCAGTGCGGTGCGGAGTGCGTCGTACCCGCCGGTGCGTTGGTACGACGAGAGCTGCCACGCGTTGATCTGGTCCCAGTTGTCGGACAGTACCGGGGTCAGCATGGTCAGTCCTCCTTCCGGGAGTCGTCGGTGTGGACAGCCTGGGACTCACGGCCCGGCTGGTCCTCGGGACGCGGACCCGGGACAGGGTCGAGCGGCGCCGGGGCACCGCCGTTGCCATTGGGTGCGGTCCAGTTCCGCTCGCGGGCCAGGCGGAGGCCGGCCAGCGAGGCCTTGCCGCCGGTCGGACCCTCGTCGGCGCGGCCGTCGGGGAAGCCCGCCAGCACGCGCTCGGCCTCACGCCAGGAGCAGATGGTGGCGCCGCGCGGCGACTTCACCTCGGTGCCCTCGCGCAGGTCGTCGACCAGCTGGGTGGCCGACTCCGGCGTCATGTCGTCGAAGAACTCCCAGTTCACCGTCATCACCGGCGCGTAGTCGCAGGCGGCGTTGCACTCGATGTGCTCGAGGGTGATCTTGCCGTCCTCGGTGGTCTCGTCGTTCCCGACGTCGAGGTGGCGCTTCAGCCGCTCGAAGATCAGGTCGCCGCCCATCACCGCGCAGAGCGTGTTGGTGCAGACCCCGACGTGGTACTCGCCGACCGGGCGGCGCTTGTACATCGTGTAGAAGGTCGCCACCGCGGAGACCTCGGCGCCGGTCAGCCCGAGCACGTCGGCACAGGCCTCGATGCCCTCCGGCGTGACCCGGCCCTCGACCGACTGCACCAGGTGCAGCATCGGCAGCAGCGCGGACCGGCCGACCGGATACCGGGCGGCCAGCTCGCGCATCTCCGCGATCGTGGTCTCGGTGATCTTGGAGTCACCGGTGCTGTAGGGGACTGGATGACTGGTCGCGTGATCGTTGACTGTGCTCACTATCGGTCCACTCCACCCATCACCGGGTCAAGGCTGGCGACGGCCACGATCACGTCGGCGACCTGTGAGCCCTCGCACATGATCGGCATCGCCTGCAGGTTTGCGAAGGACGGGTCACGGAAGTGCACCCGGTACGGCTTGGTGCCGCCGTCGGAGACGACGTGACAGCCCATCTCGCCCCGCGGCGACTCGATCGCCACGTAGGCCTGACCGGCCGGCACCCGGAACCCTTCGGTGACGAGCTTGAAGTGATGGATCAGAGCTTCCATCGACTCGCCCATGATGTGCTTGATGTGGTCGAGCGAGTTGCCCATGCCGTCACTGCCGACGGCCAGCTGGCTCGGCCAGCCGATCTTCTTGTCGGCCACCATGATCGGGTCGCCGTCCATCTTCTCCAGCCGGTCGGCGCACTGCTCGATGATCTTCAGCGACTCCCACATCTCCTGCAGCCGGACCCGGAAGCGGCCGTACGAGTCCGAGCTGTCCCAGGTCGGTACGTCGAAGTCGTAGGTCTCGTAGCCGCAGTACGGCTGGGTCTTGCGCAGGTCCAGCGCGTAGCCGGTCGACCGCACCGTCGGCCCGGAGATGCCCAGCGCCATACAGCCGGCCAGGTCCAGGTAGCCGACGTTCTGCAGCCGCGCCTTGAAGATCGGGTTGGCGTTGCAGAGCTCGGCGTACTCCGGGAGGTGCTTGTTCATCCAGGTGATGTACTCGCGGATCTTGTCCAGCGCGCCCGGGGGCAGGTCCTGGGCGACACCGCCGGGCCGGATGAACGCGTGGTTCATCCGCAGGCCGGTGATCAGCTCGAACAGGTCCAGCGTCATCTCGCGCTCGCGGAACCCGATCGTCATCACGGTCAGCGCGCCGATCTCCATCCCGCCGGTGGCGATACAGACCAGGTGGCTGCTGATCCGGTTGAGCTCCATCAGGAGCACCCGCATCACGTTGGCCTTCTCGGGGATCTGGTCCTCGATCCCGAGCAGCTTCTCGACCGCCAGGCAGTACGCCGTCTCGTTGTAGAACGGCGAGAGGTAGTCCATCCGGGTCACGAAGGTGACGCCCTGGGTCCAGGAGCGGAACTCCATGTTCTTCTCGATGCCGGTGTGCAGGTAGCCGATGCCGCAGCGGGCCTCGGTCACCGTCTCACCGTCGAGCTCGAGAATCAGCCGGAGCACGCCGTGCGTCGACGGGTGCTGCGGCCCCATGTTGACGACGACCCGCTCTTCGGGCTCCTCGCCGAGGCCGGCCACGACCGAGTCCCAGTCCTGACCGGTGACGGTGAAGACCTTGCCCTCGGTGGTGTCCCGGGTGGTCGCGTAGGGGTCTGCGTGTGTTTCGGTCATCAGTTGTACGACCTCCGCGTGTCGGGCGGCGGGATGACGGCGCCCTTGTACTCGACGTCGATGCCGCCGAGCGGGTAGTCCTTGCGCTGCGGGTGCCCCGGCCAGTCGTCGGGCATCTGGATCCGGGTCAGTGCCGGGTGCCCGTCGAAGATGATGCCGAAGAAGTCCCAGGTCTCGCGCTCGTGCCAGTCGTTGGCCGGGTAGACCGAGACCACCGACGGGATGTGCGGGTCGCTGTCCGGGCAGGACACCTCGAGCCGGATCCGCCGGTTGTGGGTGATCGAGAACAGGTGGTAGACCGCGTGCAGCTCGCGATCGGTCTCGTTCGGGTAGTGCACGCCGCTGACACCGGAGCAGAACTCGAAGCGCAGCGCGTCGTCGTCCCGCATCTGCTGGCAGACCGCGACCAGCTGCTCGCGGGCCACGTGCAGGGTCAGCTCGCCACGATCGACGACGACCTTCTCGATCGCGTCGTCGCCGACCAGACCCACGAGGCGGTCGACGGCCCCGTCGAACCAGGCGCCGTACGGCTTCGGCGTACCGCCGGGGAGTGCGACCTGGCGGCGCAGGCCACCGAAGCCGGAGGTGTCACCAGTACCGCGGACACCGAACATGCCCTGACGCTGGTCGATCACCTCCGCACCCGGCGTCTGTGCGTCACCAGCGTCAGACGTCGCCGGAAGGTTCTCCGGCTGGTGCTCACTCATCGGAGCAACCCCTTCATCTCGAGCGTCGGGGCGGCCGTCAGTGCGGTCGCCTCCTGCTCGGCCTGCAGCACCTTCTTGTGCGCGCCGAGCTTGCTGTGCTGGATCTGGTCGTGGATCTTCAGGAACGCGTCCAGCAGCATCTCCGGCCGCGGCGGGCAGCCGGGCAGGTACATGTCGACCGGCACGATGTGGTCCACACCCTGGACGACGGCGTAGTTGTTGAACATGCCGCCCGACGAGGCGCAGACGCCCATCGCGAGCACCCACTTCGGGTTCGCCATCTGGTCGTAGATCTGGCGCAGTACCGGGGCCATCTTCTGACTCACCCGGCCGGCCACGATCATCAGGTCGGCCTGCCGCGGCGACGCCCGGAAGACCTCCATGCCGAACCGGGCCGCGTCGTACCGCGGGGCGCCGGTCGTCATCATCTCGATCGCGCAGCAGGCCAGCCCGAAGGTTGCCGGCCACAACGACGCCTTGCGCATATAGCCGAGCAGGCCCTCGACGGTGCCGAGCAGTACGCCGGCCGGAAGCTGTTCTTCTAGACCCATGTCAGTCCCACTCCAGTCCACCGCGACGCCACACATAGGAGTACGCGATGAAGACGGTGACGATGAAGATGACCATCTCGATCAGCCCGAACAGCGCCATCTGGTCGAAGGCCACCGCCCACGGGTAGAGGAAGACGATCTCGATGTCGAACACGATGAAGAGCATCGCGGTGATGTAGTACTTCACCGGGAAGCGGCCACCGCCGACCGGCTGCGGGGTCGGCTCGATCCCGCACTCGTACGAGTCGAGCTTGGCCCGGTTGTAACGCTTCGGGCCGACCAGCGCGCTCACGGTGATGCTGCCCAGCACGAAGAGCGCCGCGAGTACACCGAGAGCGAGGATCGGGACATAGGGGTGCATCGCTCTGGGCTCCTTCCTTACAGCCGGTGGTCGGTGTGTTGTTCTTGTTGTTTCGTTTCAGCCAGCACTTTGTTACCAGTACCGGAGTGAGCCAGCTCACTCGCCCCGCCGTTCAGGCGGCCGGGGCGACCTTCGTGAGCCCGTTGATGATCTTGTCCATCACGTCGCCGTCGCGCGGGTCGGTGAGGTTGGCCAGCAACTTCAGGGTGAACTTCATCAAGGTGGTGCGCGGCAGACCGTACTTCGTGCAGAGCCGCATCACCTCCGGATTTCCGATCAGCTTCACGAAGACCCGGCCGAGCGAGTAGTAGCCGCCCCACTCCTGCTTCAGCGCCTTCGGGTACGCCGACAACGCGCGCTCCCGCTGGTTCGGCTGCCGGTGCAGCGCCTGGGCGGCGACCTCGGCGGCGAACATCCCGGACTCCATCGCGTACGGGATGCCCTCGCCGTTGAACGGGTTGACCATGCCGCCGGCGTCGCCGAGCAGCATCAGCCCGCGGGTGTAGTGCGGCTGCCGGTTGAAGCCCATCGGCAGCGCGGCCCCACGGATCGGGATGGTCTGGAACTCGTCGCGGAACTGCCACTCCTCCGGCGTGTTCTTCAGCCACGCCTTCAGCAGGTCGGCGTAGTCGACCTTGCCGAAGGCATCGGAGGTGTTCAGGATGCCGAGACCGACGTTCACCGTGCCGTCGCCCATGCCGAAGATCCAGCCGTAGCCGGGCAGCAGCAGCTTCTGGCTCGGCTGCTTGGGGTCGTCGGCCCACAGCTCGAGCCAGGACTCCAGGTAGTCGTCGTCGTGCCGCGGGCTGGTGAAATACGTCCGTACGGCGACGCCCATCGGCCGGTCGTCCCGCTTGTGCAGGCCCATCCCGATGCTCAGCCGCGACGAGTTGCCGTCGGCCGCCATCACCAGGGGCGCCCGGAACTCGATGTCGGCCCCGTCGCGGCGGCCGTTGTCGTCGACCGGCTTCGCGGTGACGCCGACGATGTGACCCTTGTCGTCGAGGATCGGACCGGTCACGTTGGTCCGCTCGCGCAGCTGCGCGCCGGCCTTGACCGCCTGCCGCGCGAGCAGGTCGTCGAAGTCCATCCGGTTCCGGGTCAGGCCGTAGTTCGGGTGGCTGGCCAGATCCGGCCAGTCGAGCTGGAGGACATGTCCGGCGCCCTGGATCCGCAGCCCGTAGTTGCGGATCCAGCCGGCCTCTTCGGAGATGTCGATGCCCATGTTGATCAGCTGCTTGGTGCCGCGCGGGGTGAGCCCGTCGCCGCAGACCTTCTCCCGCGGGAACGCGGTCTTCTCCAGCAACAGGACGTCGAGCCCGGCGTTGGCCAGGTGATACGCCGCGGAGGAACCTGCGGGTCCGGCGCCGACGACGATGACATCGGCTGACTCCGACTGCTGCCCGCTCGGCACGCTCTCGCTCATCTCATCCCGACCTGGAAGTTGGGGGCCCACAAATAGGCACTGCGGCTGACTCAGGGCTCGTGAAGGGATTCACTAAGCCTGGTCATCCGACAGTCTAGGACTGCCTGACGCGGACACGAAACTCGCCCCAACCCCCTTGCAGGCAAGCAAATTACGCACAGCTTTCCTTGCGTAATTAAGCCGGCTTCACGGCCCGGTGGATGGCGACCAGACCACCGGTCAGATTGGCCCAGTGCACCCGGGTCCAGCCGGCCGCCTCGATCGTCCGGGCCAGCGGCTCCTGCGGCAGCCACGCGCGGGTCGACTCGGCCAGATACTCGTACGCCTCGGGGTTGCTCGACACCACCTTCGCGACCACCGGTACGGCGCGCATCATGTACTCGAGGTAGACCACCCGGAACGGCTTCCAGGTCGGATGCGACTGCTCGAGGATGACGAGCCGGCCGCCCGGCCGGGTCACCCGGAGCATCTCCTGGAGAGCGGCGGTGACATCGTTCACGTTCCGCAGGGCCCACGAGATCGTCACCACGTCGAACGAGTCGTCGGCGAACGGCAGCCGCAGCGCGTCCCCCGCGATCAGATCCAGCTCGGGGTGGTTCCGCTTGCCGACCCGGAGCATCCCGACCGAGAAGTCGCAGGACACCACCTCGGCCCCGGCCTCGCGCAACTTGATACTCGACGCGCCCGTCCCGGCCGCCAGATCGAGGATCTTCATCCCCTTCCGCGGCCCGATCTCGGCCAGCGTCGCCGGCCGCCAGACCAGCTTCTCCAGCCCCATCGTGGCCACCGCGTTCGTGCGGTCGTACCCCTCCGCCACATTGTCGAACATGGCGGCCACAGCATGCGGATCTTTGCTCAAGT
This sequence comes from Kribbella albertanoniae, assembly GCF_004348455.1. Lineage (GTDB taxonomy): Bacteria > Actinomycetota > Actinomycetes > Propionibacteriales > Kribbellaceae > Kribbella > Kribbella albertanoniae. The sequence continues at coordinate 2,423 of NZ_SMKA01000159.1, read as the reverse complement.
CGGCGCGGGTCACTTGTCTAGTTCATCACGGCTGCGACAGGCGCTGAAATTCACTGGACATCGGACGGTCGTACGCTTGCCTCTCGTGGGTGCATGAGCGGCCGTCGTGATCCGGGGCCTGAGCGCTTGGCGAGGAGTGATGCAGTGAGCTTGTCCGAACCGGTCCGATCCGGTCGTGTGGCCGCACCGCAGTTGGTGGTCCGCAGCCAGCCGGTCGAGGGCGTGGCGAAGCAGCTGATCGATCACTTACCGGCCGAGGGTGGGCTGAGCTGGGTACGACGTGGCGACGGTCACATCGGCTGGGGGGTCGCAGCCCGGCTGGACGTTGCCGGTGGCAACCGCTTCACCGAGGCCGTGCTCTGGTGGCAGGAGCTGGTCGGCGCGGCCGTCGTACGGGACGAGATCGGCGTACCAGGGTCGGGACTGGTCTGCTTCGGTTCCTTCGGTTTCACCGACGAGGACCCGGGTGAGTTGGTAGTCCCCGAGGTAATCGTCGGACGCCGTGGCGGCACCACCTGGGTGACCACGATCTCACCCGCTTCGCTGGCCGCACCTCCCGATCTGGTCACCCATGAGGCCCACCCCGTGTACGACGTCACGTTCGCCGACGGAGCGCGGTCGGGGACGGACTGGTCGAGCATCGTGGCCGACGCCATCAAGCGGATCACCTCGGGTGAGCTCGACAAGGTGGTGCTGGCCCGCGACCTGATCGCGATCGCCGAGCAGCCGATCGACCTGCGCTGGCCCCTCCGCCGGCTCGCCGAGGCCTATCCGAACTGCTGGACCTTCTCCGTCGACGGCCTGATCGGTGCGACGCCCGAGTTGCTGGTACGGCGGGAGAAGGGGCTGATCACGTCCCGCGTGCTGGCCGGAACAATCCGCCGTACCGGGGACGACGCGCACGACCTCGCACTGGCCGCGTCGCTGGCCCGGTCGTCGAAGGACCTCGAGGAGCACGAGTTCGCCGTACGGTCGGTGGCTGATGCTTTGAAGCCGCACTGCAAGTCGATGAACGTGCCGGAGACCCCGTTCGTGCTGCACCTGCCGAACGTGATGCACCTCGCCACCGACGTCGCCGGCGTCGCCAACAACGGCGCCTCCGCCCTCGGCCTCGCCGCCGCCCTGCACCCGTCGGCAGCGGTCTGCGGTACGCCGACGCCCGTGGCGCGCGACCTGATCGGTGAGATCGAAGGCATGGAGCGCGGCCGCTTCAGCGGACCGGTCGGCTGGATGGACGCAGCCGGCGACGGCGAATGGTGCATAGCCCTCCGCTGCGGCCAAGCCGACCCAACCGACCCTCGCCGCATGCGCCTCTTCGCCGGCGCCGGCATAGTCGCCGGCTCCGACCCCACCGCCGAACTAGCCGAAACCAACGCCAAACTAGTCCCCATGCGAGACGCCCTCGGCGACTAGTCGGCGGCAGGTGAGTGGCTGCGACGGCCTGGAATTGCGCGGGATTCTCACTAGTCTGGGGTCGTGATGAAGCTGACGAAGTTTGCGCATGCGTGTGTTCGGCTGGAGAAGGACGGCAGGACGCTTCTCGTCGATCCGGGGTCGTTCAGTGAGGACGCCGTGTTCGAGCGGGCCGACGCCGTACTGGTCACGCACGAGCATCAGGATCACCTGGACATCGAGCGCGTGAAGGCTCTGAACGTGCCGGTCTACACCAACGCCGGCGTCGCCGCGCAACTCGCCGAGCTCGGCGACCGCGTGCATGTGGTCGAAGGCGGTCAGTCCTTCGATGCGGCCGGATTCGCGGTCAGCGCCTACGGCAAGGACCACGCCGTGATCCTGCCCGAGTGGGGCGTCCCCTGCGAGAACATCGGCTTCCTGATCGACGACGCCGTCTACCACCCCGGCGACTCGTTCACGCAGCCCGACCGCGCGGTCCACACCAACCTGGTCCCGATCTCCGGCCCCTGGTTCGCGCTACCCCCGGCCGTCGACTACGCCCGCGCGGTGAAGGCCGAGCAACTGGTCGGCATCCACGACGGCCTCCTGTCCGAGATCGGCCTCGGCATGATGCCCCGCTTCCTCAACTCCGACGACCGCCCGTACCAGAAGCTCGCCCCCGGCGACTCCCTCACCATCGCCTGACCACCCCTCCGCGCCCCTCAGCCCTCCGGCATTTGAACGGATATCCGCGGAACTGCACCCTTCTCCCCTCAAATATTGAGCGGAGAAGGCACAACCTGCGGGGTTATCCGTTCAAATGTGCGAGGGGCGGATCAGGGGAGTGCGCGTGCAGGTGGGTCGGGTGTACTGCGGTCACCTAGTGGGGACCTCGGACATCTGATGCCGTGTCCGCGGTCGCCAGTAGCTGTACGAGGTTCGGTCGTTCGGCTGGTTACTGCGCGGGCTGGGGAGTGCTACCCGTCGTTTTCGGGTGGTTATGCTCCCCGGCTCCGCGACGGGTGCGCCAC
>NZ_SMKA01000158.1 GCF_004348455.1 Kribbella albertanoniae | reverse complement strand
GAACGATCCCCCACCAGTCCAGCACCACCACGTTCGTGATGACCGTGTCCGGCGCCCCCTCAGCCCGAGTAGCCGTCCCCTGAGCCATCGACTCGCGGATGGATTTCCCGCCCCCGAACACAACCTCCTCACCGCCGACAGTCCGGTCCTCCTCCACCTCGATCCACAGGTCGGTATCACCCAACCGAACCTGATCCCCCACAGTCGGCCCATACAAAGCGGCGTACGCGGCTCGAGAAATCTCAACCATGCCGCTTCACCTGGATCCCGGGCACGAGGCGGGCTCCCCGGAGCGCGACGAGGTTTACCTCGCGGGACGCGCCTGGTTCGAAGCGTTGCGACGTACCGGAGGGGATGTCGAGGCGGAAGCCGGCGGCGGCTTCGCGGTCGAAGGCCAGGGCGGTGTTGGCGTCGGGGAGGTGCAAGTGGGAGCCGATCTGGACCGGGCGGTCGCCGGTGTTCACGATTACCAGTCGCACGCGCTCTTCGGGAGTGCGGTCGGCGTTGAGAACGATGGTGCCCGGTCGGACGCGGATCGCTCCGGGTGCATCGGCCGGGGCGACTGCGGCTGTGTGCGTCCCCTGCTCTTCCTGACTAAGTCTACTCGGCTCTGTCATCGCGGCCGCCTTAAATTATCGGGCTGTGGATAGTCACGAGCTTGCGGCCGTCCGGGAAGGTGGCTTCGATCTGGACGTCGTGGAGAAGATCGGCGACGCCGGGCATGACCTGGTCGCGGGTGAGAACCTCGCGGCCGGTGTGCATGAGGTCGGCGACGGCGGCGCCTTCGCGGGCTCGTTCGATGACCCAGGTACTCAGGAGTGCGACGGCTTCGGGGTGGTTGAGGAGCACTCCCCGGGCCAGCCGGTCGCGAGCGACCATGCCGGCCACGGAGAGCAGCAACTTCTCGACGTCGGAGGGACTGAAGTTCACGACTTCACCGTAGCTGGCAGGACGTGGTCAGCGACCTTGTCCGTGCTCAGACACAAGGAACAAACTGCCGCACTGTGAGTCTGGCAGGCGGCCATGTCCGGGCGCTCATAGTCCTGGCGACACACGTGACACGTCAGTACGTCGCCGGACGGGTTGCCGTGCTCGTCGTACATGGGCAGGTCGAGGCCGTCGTCGGTACGGCGCAGGTAGTACTTCCCGCGAGTCAGTACGGCGAGCACCGGCGGCAGGACGAGCGCGAGCCCGATCGCGACCAGCGGGGAGTACGGCTTGATCCCGTCGCCGAGTCCACCGAAGAACACCAGGATCGACACCCCGGCCGCGACGCCCATCGAAACGAACCCGACCGGGTTGACGGCGTACAGCATGCCGCGGCGGAATTCGGGGTGCAGCGGTGACAGCTTCAGCAGGTACTTGTTGAAGACGATGTCGGAGGCAACGACCACGATCCACGCGATCCCGCAGTTCGCGTAGAAGCCGAGGATGGTGTTGAGGAAGTCGAACATGTTCGCCTCCATCAGCACCAGCGCGATCAACAGGTTGATCGCCAGGAAGACGAGTCGACCTGGGTAATGACGAGTCAACCTTGTGTACGAGTTGGTCCATGCGAGTGAACCTGAGTACGCATTCGTCACGTTGATCTTCACCTGGCTGATCACGACCAGTACGACGGCCAGCGTCATCGCGAGCCACCCCGGCAGGAACCCGCGGTAGATCTCCAGGAACTGATGCACCGGCTGGTTCGCGATCGCCGCCCCGTCGGAGACCTGCGCGATGACGTAGACCGCCAGGAACAACCCGATCACCTGCTTCAGCGCACCGAAGATCACCCAGCCCGGTCCGGCGAGCAGTACGGAGGTCCACCAGCGGCGCGAGTTCTCGGGGGTCTTCGGTGGCATGAAGCGCAGGTAGTCGATCTGCTCGGCGATCTGCGCGATCAGCGACAGGCAGACACCGGCCGCGAGCAGCATCGAGCCGAAGTTCGCGTCCGGACCGTAGTCGAGGAAGCTCGAGACCGACTCCGGGTGCGAGACCACGAGATACACGAACGGCAGCACCATCAGGACCAGCCAGAGCGGCGTGGTCCAGACCTGCAGCGTCGACAGCACCTTCATCCCGTAGATCACCAGCGGGAAGATCACCAGCGTGGACACGGCGTACCCGAGCCACAGTGGTATTCCGAGCCCCAGCTGCAACCCCTGCGCCATGATCGAGCCTTCGAGCGCGAAGAAGATGAACGTGAACGACGCGAAGATCACGTTGGTGACGACCGAGCCGTAGTACCCGAAGCCGCTGCCGCGGGTGATCAGGTCGAGGTCGATGTTGTACCGGGCGGCGTAGTACGCGAGCGGCAGGCCGGTCGCGAAGATCACCACCGCGAAGATGCCGATACCCCACAGCGCATTGGTGGTCCCGTACGCGATGCCGATGTTCGCGCCGATCGCGAAGTCGGCCAGGTAGGCGATGCCGCCGAGCGCCGAGACGCCGACGACGCCGGTCGACCAGCGGCGGTAGCTGCGCGGCGCGAACCGCAGCGTGTAGTCCTCGAGCGTCTCGCGGGTCGCGGCGGATTGGGTCGGTTCAGCGGGGGTGCGCTGGTCGAGCGAGGGTTCAACAGACATGGCGGAACTCCTGGCGGCACCTTCGGGCGAGTGGTGCTCCGGCGGGCCGGCGACGCTGCCGGCGGGCGATGCACCCGAATGGAAGGAACCTAGGAAGCGCGTGTTACCGCTGTGTTGCCGATCCGCTACGTTCGTGTATTTCCATCTGGAAGTAATCCGCGAGGTCGGCCTCGAGTTCCCGCTGTACGGCGCTCACCCGCGTCGCGACCGTGGATCCGACCGGCGACAGCGCGGCCACGATCCGGCGTTTGTCGGTCGCGTGGACCCGGCGCAGGATTAGACCGCGCTCGACGAGTTTGTCCACGTGCCGCGTCAGACTGGCGGCAGGCAGTACGGCGGCCTCCGCCAGCACCGACATCGGCTGGCCCGGTTCTTCGTGCAGCGCGGCCATGATCCGCCACTGCTCGATGGTCAGCTCGAACTCGTCGAGGAGCTCCTGCAGGCCGAGCTCGATCCGGCGCTCGGCGCGCTTGAGCTGCAACAACAGGCTGGTCGGCACGGCACCCCCTCGGTCTACGTGCTGGGAAATATAGCCGCTAGCTCGTAGATCCGCCTCCGATTCGGTAACACTGGGCTGACCACGAGCGGAGGAGGCGACAGTGCGACGTACCGACGTGGTCTCGATCGCCTTCGTCGTACCGCAGCAAGGACCGACCGGCCTCTACGGACCCTCCTGCCTGGCCTGCGGCCAACTCGCCGTCGAGCAACTCAACGCCCGCAACGGCATCGCCGGCCGGCAGATCGAGCTCGTGTACGTCGATGCCGGCCGCCCGGCCGAGGTGGTTGCGGAGGAGGTCGGCCGGCTCGTGGACAGCGGCCGCGTCGACGCGGTCGCGGGCTGGCACATCTCGGCGGTCCGGGTTGCGCTGGCGCGACGGATCCGGGGGCGGGTCGTGTATGCGTTCGCCGCGATGCACGAAGGCGGTGACGATACGCCCGGAGTCTTCCTGCTGGGCGAGCGTCCGGTGAACCAGTTGCTGCCGGCCGCGGCCTGGCTCCGCGAGCACCACGGAGCGCGACGCTGGGTTGTCGTGGGCAACGATTATGTCTACCCCCGGGTGACCGGCTCGGTGGCCCGGGAAGCCTTGCAGGACAAGGGTTCCGAGATCGTCCATTCGGCCTACGTCCCACTCGGTACGTCGGACTTCCGCGGCGTACTGGATGAGCTGCGGACGACCCCGGCCGACGGAGTGATCATGCTGCTGATGGGGCAGGACGCGGTGCACTTCAACCGTCAGTTCGCCCGGGCGGGGTTGAGTGATCGGCTGCTCCGGCTCAGCCCGGCGATCGAGGAGAACACGCTCCTCGGCGCCGGTGCCGGAGCCAACGACGGGTTGTTCGCGGCGGCGGCGTACTTCGATGGGATGCACACCGTGGAGAGCGGTGAGTTCGAGCGGACCTACTACGCGCGGTTCGGACCGTTCGCACCGGCGTTGAATGCGGTGGGCGAGTCCTGCTACGAGGCCATCCGCTTCCTGGCCCGCCTCGGAGAGGTCGCGGGGTCGATCGATATCGGCTCGGTCGCCGCGCTGCCCAGCGGCCACTTCTACGACAGCCCACGCGGACTGATGCGGCTCGACGGCAACCTGGTCGACCAGGACGTCTACCTAGCCGCCGCCGACGGCCTCCAATTCACCATCCAGGAGCAAATCGCCCACACCAGCTAGGGTCCGCCGCCCCGACTCGGGGTGGCTGCGCGCGCGGCCGATCCGCGCAACGACAGGACGTATACGTATGCGATGGCCCTCGGGCGGCGGCTCTCCCGCTTGCGGTGCCGTATGCGCACACGACTACCTCCTGTCGTTCCGATGCTAATCTCGTCGGCCAAGACATCTACCTGGCCGACGCAGACGGCCTCGAGCTCAAGATCCAGGAACAGATCGCCTGACTGGAGAGGCCTTGTCCGACATACCGCCTATGGGACGGCCCACCGAATTCGGCGACCTCAGTCCCTGGACGCTCGAGCGGACCGAGTTCTTCGCAGTGTCGAAGACCCCAGTCTGCTGGTACCCAGTGACGCTCGAGGGGGAGCTCCTGGGCTACCTATGGGCTGGGCTGTCTACCGAGGACGACACGGCTGGTTTCATTCCTCGGCACGGGATGGGTGCGACCGGCTTCGACGCCGGAGGCACCTGGCGCGGGCGGTTGAAACGAGCGAGGGACAAGGGCATGTCGCCGGCCGAGGCAGTTCGCCAGTGGGTCGGTGCGCCCGAGGATCCCAGGGGCGGGGGAGTGCCGGCGGACGCGGAGGAACGGATCCTGCCGAACTCGAAGGCAGTCCAGGTCCTCGCCCGGCGGACTAGGCGAGATATCCGTCCGGGCGAATGAGGATCTCGTCACCGTCCTTGGCGTGGAAGTGGACGAACGCCGCCGGCGACGCGTAGTTCCCGTCCGACGCGTCCCGCCGTACGACGTCCACTGTGTGCACTCCGGTCGATGGCGTGGTCGGGGTGAAGCGCAGCAGCGTGAAGTGTGGGCCGCGGAGCAGGTCGAACAAGCGCAGGTTGTTGCCGGAGGCATCGACCAACGGCGCGTCCGGGGCCCGGTCACCCGAGGCAATGACGCTGTTGTCGGACGGTGAGCGGTAGGAGATGTCGAGTTGCCGGGTGTTCTCCCCGCGCTCCAACGCGGACTCGTCGCCGTCGAGGTGCTTCTGCATCAGGTCCTCGCTGATGCCGAGGACGCGGGCCGCGTTGGTCCGGCGTTCGGTCTCGTAGGTCGCGAGGATCTCCTCGCGGCCGTCGGCGAGTTTCCAGCCGAGGTTGTACGCGTCCTGTACGCCGGTGTTCAGGCCCTGCCCGCCGGTCGGCGGGTGCACGTGGGCGGCGTCGCCGGCGATGAAGACCCGGCCGACGCGGAAGCGTTCGGCGAGCCGGACGTTCGGGCGCCAGACGGTGACCCAGGTCAGATCGCGCAGCTTGGCGAAACCGGGGCCGGCGTACGTGTCCATCAGGTCCTGGAGGACCTCGAGAGTCGGCTCGCGGTGTTCCTCGACGATCGGTGACGCCAGCTGGAACTGGTCGCGGCCGGCCAACGGCATCAGCACGATGCCCTCCATCGGGTTGTCCCGCTTGGCGAACCAGTACGACTTGTCGTGGTCGAGCCCATCGGCCGCCACGTCGCCGATCAGCACCTTGATCGAGTCGTCGGTCGTCCCTTCGAACGCGATCCCGAGGTGCTTGCGAACGAAGCTGCCGCCGCCGTCGGCACCGACCAGGTACGTCGCCTGAACGGTCTCGCCGGTCGACAGTTCGGCGACGACCCCGGTCGTGTCCTGGGTGAACCCGACGATGGCCGTGTCCAGTTCGACCTGGACGCCGTACTCGGCAAGTTTTGCGCGGAGGATTTCCTCGGTGTGGGACTGCGGGAGCATCCGCCCGTTCGGGTAGGGCACGTCCGGCGTGGGCTCGACGTGCTCACGCATCCGGCGCTGTTCGACCTCGATGCCGTCGAGATGGATGTGGACGGTCGATCCATCGATGCCTTGGCGGATGACTTCGTCGACGATGCCGAGGTCGTCGAACACCTCCAGGGTGCGCGGCTGCAGGCCGTCACCGCGGGATCCCTCGAAGAATTCGGTGGCCTTGTCGATGATGCGAACGGCGAGGCCGCGGCGGGCGAGGTCGATCGCCAGGGTGAGGCCGGTCGGGCCGGCACCTGCGATGAGTACGGTCATGATGGTCTCCTTGGGTGAATTGTGATTCACTGAATCTGGATTCACTATGAATCTCGCTAGAGTGCGATGTCAAGGAGGTGGGCGTGACGGAGACCGCGAGCCGCCGGGAACGGGCGGCAGGGACCGAGGCTGCGCTGAAGCAGGCGGCCCGGGAGGTGTTCGCCGCGCGCGGATACCTGAACACGAAGATCACCGACATCACCGCGGCCGCCGGTCGCGCGACGGGGTCGTTCTACAACCATTTCGCGAGCAAGGAAGAGCTGCTCGAGGCGCTGCTGAAGGACATGCTCGCGGCCGCGGATCAGCGAGTGCTGGACATCTCCGGGCACGACGACGACTTCAGGAAGCGATCGGCGATCCGCTGGCACGTCGCGATGTTCTGGCAGTTCTACCAGGACCACCTGCCGGAGATGATCGCGGTGAAACAGGCCGCCATGCTCGACCCCGAACTGGGTCGCCGCCTGCAGACGATCATGGCCGACGACGACGCCCACATGGTCGGCCACCTGGACCGGCTCCCCAACCCGCCGGCCGACCCCGCCGCGGTGATCACGGCCATGAACGCCCTGATGGAAGGCTTCGCCTACACCTGGCTGGTCGTCAACCCCGCCAACGGCCAAACCATCAAGCCCGACGCAGCCATCGACCTCCTCACCGACCTCCTCCACCACGGCCTGGCCGGCACCGCGGACCGCTGACACTGACCAACCTCCCGTACGCCGCGGAGTCCCCGCCTGCCCGCGCTGCCGATCGAGGCCCGCGAGGCGGTTGGTCAGTGCGGGCGGTCCGCTGCGTTGTGTCGAACCCCTTTTGTCGCTCAGCAACAAATTGCCTCGCCTCTCGCGGACGAAGCCCAGTTGCCCTGCACTCCGGTACTCGCTGCGCTTCGGCGGCGGATGCGGCTTCAGGGGAGATCCGTTGAAACAGTCGGCAGTCGGCAGTCGGCAGTTGGCGGTCGGCAGTCGGCGGTCGGCAGCCGGAACGCCCCAGGCCCACCGCACCGTCCACCGCCCGTCCGCCGCCGTCCCTCCGCCCACGGCCCGTCCCTCCGCTCCCTCCCCCTCTCCGGCAATTTGAGGGGAGATCCCCTGGAATTGCCGGTTCTCTAGCCAAAATTTGAGGGGAGCCCGGAGAAGGGGCCAGTTCAGGGGAGATCCGTTGAAATGGCCGCAGCCGCAGCCGCAGCCGCAGGCCGCAGCCGCAGCCGGCAGCTGGCAGCTGGCAGCTGGCAGCCGGAACGGGCCAGGCGGTACGGCGGGGCGGGTGGGTCCGGTACGGCGCTTGGTCGCTCGCCGCTGTGGCCGATCTACGGTGGCGGGTGGCGAGGCCCGGCGCGTGGCTGAGGGGGATGGTTCGGCCGGTGACCGCGTGCCCGCCGCTTGAGCCTCCGGGCTATGGCTGAGGTTCAAAATCTCCGCTGGGTAGTAACTCCTGGTCGCCATCTGCGTCACTCGCGCTATGCGTGACTTTTTCGGGTCTATACGCCGAAAAAGTCACGTATAACGACGTGACCGGCGGTCGGGAGCGCGCAGCGCCCAAGCGACCTGACCTGCGCCCTGAACCCACCGCGAAGGGTCACTTTTCAGGCCTCGTGGTCACTGACCGCAACCACAGCCCGAAGCCCAGGCAACGCTCAGCGCGGTCACCGGCCGAACCGTCCCCTTCAGCCCCGCGCGGGGCCCCAGCCACCCTCCAACTGTCAATCGGCCGCAGCGGCGAGCAACCAAACACCGTACGAGGTCGGCCGCATCGCAGCCAAGCAACTGGCCCTGGCCACAGCAACTACAGCAGGACGATCAGTCCTCCGGAGGCGGAGGTGGTTCTTCGGCGCCTTCGCGTTCGTCGCGGTCGGCCCACTCCAGCAGCGGGGTGAGGGAGTGGGACTTGTCGTCGATCGAGGCGTGCAGGTCGCCCAGGTCGGCGAAGCGTTGCGGGACGGTGGCGATGGTGAAGGACTTGGGGTCTACCGTGTCGATCTCGTCCCAGTGGATGGGAGTGGACACGGTGGCTTCGGGGTTGCCGCGGACCGAGTAGGCGCTGGCGATGGTGTGGTCGCGGGCGTTCTGGTTGTAGTCGACGAAGAGCTTCTTGGGGTCGCGGTCCTTGCGCCACCAGGTGGTGGTGACGTCGTCGGGCGCGCGCCGCTCGACCTCGCGCGCGAAGGCCAGCGCAGCCCGTCGTACGTCGGAGAATCCGTACTCCGGCTCGACCCGGACGTAGATGTGGATCCCGGAACCGCCGGACGTCTTCGGGTAGCCCTCCATGTCGAGCTCGTCCAGCACTTCATGGACGACGTGCGCGACACTGCGGACCCGGTCGAACGGGCAGTCCGGCATCGGGTCGAGGTCGATCCGCCACTCGTCGGGCTTCTCGGTGTCGGCACGGCGTGAGTTCCACGGGTGGAACTCGACGGTCGACATCTGCACGGCCCAGGCCACGTGGGCGATCTCGGTGACGCACAGCTCGTCCGCGGTCCGGTTGTACCGCGGGAACTTGACCTGCACGGTCTCCATCCACGGTGGCGCGCCATGCGGCAGCCGCTTCTGATGCACCTTGTCGCCGGAGACCCCGGACGGGAACCGGTGCATCATGCACGGCCGCTCCCGCAGCGCCCGGACGATGCCGTCACCCACGGACAGGTAGTACTTGACCAGGTCGAGCTTGGTCTCACCGCGCGCCGGGAAGTACACCCGGTCCGGGTTCGAGACCCGGACCGTCCGCTCGCCGACCTCCAGCTCGATCGCCGGAGACTTCTCCTTGGCCATGCGATCAACCTAACCGCACCCACAGACAAACGGCCATGTACTACGCCAGTCGCGTCAGCCAACCGCGCGTGTCGGGCACTCGGCCGTACTGAATGTCGAGCAGTGCCGCGCGGATCGCGGAGGTGACCGGGCCGGTGTCCTCGCTGATGGTCAGATCGCCGTCGGGCCACGCCAGGCGGCCGATCGGCGTGATGACGGCTGCGGTGCCGGAGGCGAAGACCTCGGTGATCTCGCCGGACCGGACGCCGTCCTTCCACTCGTCGGCGGAGATCCGGCGCTCCTCGACCTTGTGCCCGAGGTCAGCTGCCAACTCGAGAACGGAAGCGCGGGTGACGCCGGCCAGGATCGAGCCGGACAACTCGGGGGTGACGATCCGGCCGTCGGCGTACACGAAGAACATGTTCATGCTGCCGATCTCCTCGAGCCACTTGCGCTCGATGGCCTCGACGAAGGCGACCTGCTCGCAACCGTTGGCGGTCGCCTCGGCCAGGCCGACGAGGCTGGCGGCGTAGTTGCTGCCGGTCTTGGCCGCTCCCGTGCCGCCCGGCGTCGCGCGGACTGTAGAGGTGGTCAGCCAGATCGAGACGGGCCGGGGGCCGGTGTCGAAGTACGGGCCGGCCGGGGACGCGATGACACCGAACAGCACCTCGTGAGCCGGCCGCACGCTCAGAGCGGCCTCGGTGGCGATCATGTACGGCCGCAGGTACAGGCTGGTCTCACCATCGGTGGCCGACGGCACCCACACCTCGTCCACAGTCACCAGCGCGCGCAGTGCGCCAACGAACGCGTCCTCGGGCACCTGCGGCAGCGCGAGCCGCTGTGCGCTCGCAGTGAACCGGGCGGCATTGCGCTCGGGCCGAAACGCCCACACCGATCCGTCGGCATGCCGGTACGCCTTCAGGCCTTCGAAGATCTCCTGTGAATAGTGCAGTACGGCGGCGGCCGGGCTCACGCGCAGTGGTGCATACGCAGTCACCTTCGGGTCGTGCCAACCACGGTCGACTGTCCAGTTCGCCATCACCATGTGGTCGGTGAACGTCAGACCGAAGGTCGGGGAGGCCAAGACGGCCTCCCGTGCTTCAGCACTCGCCGGATCACTCCGCAGCTCCACTGCGAAGTCCCACACGTCACTCGCCGTCGTTTGTGCAGTCACCCCCGGCACGCTACTCCCGACTGCGGCCCCAGGACGACTCGCTGCCCACAGTGCGGCCGACCCGCCCGCGCCGAGCCACCAGAAGCTCGAGGTCGTGCAGGCCCGTCAGCGCCGGTGCGCACCGGCGAACGCCGATCAGAACTCGCTCCGCAGCGGCATACAGATAGGTGGTGTGCCACTCGTCCGGTAGCTCGATCAGCACGCGCAATGCGGTCGCCAACGCCGCTGCGCCTTGGCCGCCACCGGCAAAGCACTCGGCCATGCCCAGCTCGAGCAGGGCGCGCTCCTCCAATCGCTCGTCAGGGCAGAGCTCCAGCGCCCGCGCGAACATCAGACAGCCCGCCGTCCAATAGCCGAGGCTCGCGCAGACACTGCCCTCCACCACATGCACCTCGTACGGCGCGGGGCCGCCGGTGCTTGCCGAGGGCAACTCATTGGCGTGGCTGAGCACCTCCGGCAGGAGCTCGTGAGCCTCGACGACCCGACCGAGCTCGGCGAGGACGCGTGCCCGCGCCGCCCGGGCCCTCAGCACCGGGCCGGGGTGGCGCGGCTCTTGCAGGGCAAGCGCCAGGGCTTCGTCGGCCAGCTCCAGAAGCTGCACTGGTGCGCAGCCCTCGGAAAGCCCGCTGGTGGCCTCGCGACTGCGGGCGAGACTGCGAAGCCCGGGCTCGCCGAGCGCGTCTGCCAACTGGCGGGCAGCCCACCACCAGCGCCTGGCCTCGCCGGCCCTCCCGCACGCGGTGAGGGTCTCCGCGATCGACAGGCTGAGCTCAACCTGCCGGGCTTCGTGCGCCGCACGGTTGCCGGTCTGCGGTGCGCTCAGCTCACTCACCAGCGCAGGCAGCCGCCACGCCGCGGGAAGGCACGGGAGGGCAACGGGCCCTTCCGAAAGCACAGCCGAAGGCGCAGTGCGGAAGGCACTCGGAAACGCGGACGCCAGTTGCTGCCAGGCGGTGTCCAGAGAATCCGGCCGGCCTGCGGAGGTGCCGGTGCGGGCCTTCGTGGGCGTCCAGGCTTCGGCCAGTCGGCCGCCGGTGCCGAGCTCGCCGTCGCAGCGGCGCGCCAGATCGGCCGATCCCGGGCGTTGGCCGCGCTCCACCTGGGACAGGTAGCTGTGGTCGTATCCGACGCGGCCGGCGAGTTGGCGAAGGCTCAAGCCGGCCGCCTGCCTGCACTGACGCAACTGCGGGCCGAACGCCGCCCCGCCGGGTGCTGCTCGGGTTTCGGTTTCGGTTCGGGTCTCGGTCACAGGATCGCCCCCGTTCGTGGTGCGGGCCCTCCGGCCCGCTCACTGGTACGCCTGGTGGTTGCGGTGCGTGCCGCGAACCTACAAGGCCCCTCCGACAAAAGCGTTGGTGCTGGGCCGGTGGGCGGCTTCTCCTTGTTTTGTTGGGCTGTGTTGGGGTGTGGGCTGTTCGGGGAGCCCACTGCTCACACCTGGTGGGGCAGGTCGCAGGTGGGCAATCCTTGTGGGCATGGACACGATGCGGCGGCAGGCTCGGCTCTTTCGGCTGGTGCGGCATGCCGACGCATCCGGGCTCCGGGGGACGGGCACGCTGGCCGAGGGTGTGGAGTGGTCCGACGGCTCCGTCGCGCTGCGGTGGCGTGGCCCCTGGGCGAGCACCTCCAGTTGGGACGGCATGGAAGCGCTCCTCGCCGTGCACGCCACCGACGGTCGCACTCTGCTGCACTGGTCGACCGACGCGGAGGCGCCACTCGTGGATGACACCATTGCGCAGCCCGGTGCCAAGCCCCGAGGCTCGGCGCGCCGAGCTGACCAGCCGCCGGCCGTGGTGTGGTTGCCGGCGCCTGGCCTCGACGGACTCTGTGCGCGGTGTGGTCAGGTGTGGCCGTGCCTCAGCTGTGGGCCGTAATACGTCAGCGAGCGGCCACGGCCAGCAGGTAGCGAGCCGGGAGCTCGATCCCACCTCCCGGGTGGGTCCACTTCTCGGCGATCTTCTCCAGGACGAGGCCGCGGACCTCCTCCAACCGGCCGGCCTTCTCCAGCAAGGGGAAGGTCGCGACTCCGAGCGGATGCTGGGCCATCCGAGTGCTCCAGTACTCCGCTGCGGAGGAGGCGCGGAAGCTCAGCTCGTGCACTGTGGCGGAGACCTCGAAGCCGAACGGGGCAAACAGCTCCGACAAGGCCTTGGGGTCGTGCCAGTCGATGCGGCCTTCCATGGCTTCGCCGGAGCCGGTGACCTCGCGCACCGTGCGCACCAGGATGCCGATCACCTCGTCGAAGCCGCCAGGCACCCAGCTGGTCAGCAGGACCCGGCCGGTCGGTGTGGCGACCCTGGCGAACTCAGCTGCGGCTGCTTGCGGGTCGGGAGCGAAGATCACGGCGAAGTTCGACAGCAGGACGTCCACCGACGCATCGGGCAGTGGGATGGCGGCAGCGGTGCCGTTCACCGACGTGACGTCGCGGTCGCCCGTATTTGCCTGGATCACCGCCCGCAGTCGGTCCGCCGGCTCGACAGCCGTCACCCGCGCACCAAGGTCCGCGGCCAGCAGTGCCGCGTTCCCCGTGCCGGCGCCGACGTCGACGACATGTTCCCCCGGTTGGATCCGGGCCGCCGCGACCAGCTCGCGCGCGGCCGGCGCCAGATCGGCAGCAGTCGACTCGTAAGTGCCCTGTCCCCAGTCGATGTCACTCATGGAGGACACCGTAGCCCTGGCGGAGATCGGACAGGGGCGGCAATCCGTCACAGTCCGCGCTTGACCCCGGAGTTATTAAGCCTCTCTACTAAATGCACCCCAACCGCCCCCGGGAGGTCCACCATGCGTTCCTGGCGTTCACGGTCCCTCGCTGTCGTCGTCGGATTGCTCTTAGTACTCGTCGGCGGCGCCCAAACCGCGCAGGCGGCGAACATCTTGACCAATCCGGGTTTCGAGAGCGGCTCACTGAGCGGCTGGAGCTGTTCGGGTGGGTCGGTCGTCAGCAGTCCGGTGCGTAGTGGGGGCTTCGCGCTCAACGGTGCGGTGTCCAGTTCCGACTTCGCCCAGTGCAGCCAGACAGTCACGGTTCTCCCCAGTACGACGTACTCGCTGTCCGGGTGGGTGCGCGGTTCCTACGTCTATCTGGGAGTCACCGGGGGCTCCTCCACGTGGACGCCATCGGCCACGAGCTACACCCAGCTGAGCCTCTCGTTCACCACGGGCGCCAGCCAGACATCCGTTCAGATCTACGTCCACGGTTGGTACGGCCAACCGGCGTACCAGGCTGATGACATCAACCTGGACGGACCGGGCGGCAACCCGAACCCAGGTGGACCGGGTGTCCCCGGGACGCCGTCAGTGACCAGTACGACGAACAATGCGATCGGACTGAGCTGGGGCGCCTCGACCGGCACTGTCACGGGCTACCGGGTCTATGAGGGATCGGCTGTGGTCCAGACAGTCACCGGTACGACGGCCACCGTCAGCGGGCTCGGTGCGTGCACCAGCCACACCTACACCGTTGCCGCGTACAACAGCACCGGGGAGTCGGCGAAAACGCCAGGTGCCTCGGCCACCACCACTGGGTGCACCAACACCGGGCTGCCGAAGCATGCGCTGATCGGCTACCTGCATGCGAGTTTCGCCAACGGCTCCGGGTACGTGCGGATGTCCGACGTACCGACTGAGTGGAACATCATCAACCTGTCCTTCGGGGAGCCGACCTCGGTCACCTCCGGCGACATCCGGTTCAACCGCTGCCCTGCGAGCGAGTGCCCGAGTGTCGAGAGCGATGCGGACTTCCTGGCCGCTATCAAGGCCAAACAGGCCGCAGGCAAGAAGGTGCTGCTCTCGATCGGCGGACAGAACGGACAGGTCCAGCTGACCACCGCAGGTGCCCGGGACGCGTTCGTGAACTCGGTGAGCGCGATCATCGACCGCTGGGGTCTGGACGGGCTGGACGTCGACTTCGAGGGCCACTCGCTCTATCTGAACGCCAACGACACCGACTTCCGCAACCCGACCACACCGGTCGTGGTGAACCTGATCTCCGCACTCAAAACACTCAAGGCCAAGTACGGCGCCAAGTTCGTGCTGACGATGGCGCCGGAGACGTTCTTCGTGCAGATCGGCTACCAGTTCTACGGTCCGGGCACGAACGGTGGTGACAACCGCAGGGGCTCCTACCTGCCGGTGATTCACGCGCTGCGGGACGCACTGACGGTTCTGCACGTCCAGGACTACAACTCGGGTCCGGTGATGGGGCTGGACAACCAGCACCACACCATGGGCGGCGCAGACTTCCACATCGCGATGACCGACATGATCAAGGCCGGCTTCCCGGTCGGGACCACCGGACAGACCTTCCCAGGGCTGCGTGAGGACCAGATCGCCTTCGGCGTGCCGGCCGCGACCAGTGCAGGCAACGGCTACACCTCTCCCACGGACGTGCAGACAGCGGTCAACTGCCTGGTCAAGGGACAGAGCTGCGGTGGCTACTCGCTACGCGGCGGGACCTCACCGGCGTTCCGCGGGCTGATGACCTGGTCGATCAACTGGGACAAGTACTACAACTGGGAGTTCCGGAACAGCCACGCCCCGTTCCTCGCCGCCCTCCCATAACGGCGGCTGTAGGCCCAGTCCCTGGTTCGGTCCGCGCCCCGCCCCCGCAGGCCGAACCGGGGCCTGTGGACAACCGATCCTCATTTGTGGGTTTTCGCTGGTATCAATGAGACATGACAGCGTCGACTTCCCGCCCGGTGATCCTCACCGTGGACGACGACCCGGGCGTTTCCCGGTCCATCGCTCGTGACCTCCGTCGGCGGTATGCCGAGGAAAACCGCATTGTTCGGGCTGAGACACCGGCCCAGGCCATGGAGGCCCTGAAGGAGCTCAAACTCCGGGGCGAGCAGGTGGCGCTGCTGCTGGCCGACTACCGGATGCCGCAGATGTCCGGCATCGAGTTCCTCGAGGCCGCGATGGATCTCTACCCGCTGGCCCGCCGGGTCCTGCTGACGGCGTACGCCGACACGGATGCCGCGATCCAGGCGATCAACGTGGTCGACCTCGACCACTACCTGCTCAAACCGTGGAACCCGCCGGAGGAGAAGCTCTACCCGGTGGTCGACTCGATGCTGGAGCTCTGGAAGTCGACACCGGCGGTGTCGTCCGACGAGACCCGGGTCATCGGTCACCGCTGGTCCGCACCCTCATTCGCCGCCCGTGACTTCCTGGCGCGCAACGCCGTGCCGTACCAGTGGCTCGGTGTGGACGACGACGAGAGTCAGCGGCTGCTCGAAGCCGCCGGTGTGGACGGCGGCACGCTGCCCGTCATCATCACGCCGGACGGCGTCGTACTGGTTGCGCCCAGTGAAGCTGAGCTGGCTGACAAGGTCGGACTGGCAACGCACCCGACCGAGGAGTTCTACGACCTTGTAGTGGTCGGTGGCGGACCCGCTGGCCTCGGTGCGGCTGTGTACGGCGCCAGTGAGGGGCTGCGGACTGTTCTGGTCGAGCAGGTCGCCACTGGTGGTCAGGCTGGTCAGTCGAGCCGCATCGAGAACTACCTGGGCTTCCCGGACGGAGTGTCCGGGGCTCAGCTGACGGACCGGGCGCGGCGACAGGCAGTGCGGTTCGGCGCTGAGCTGCTGACGGCCCGGCAGGTGGTGGGGCTGGAGACGCTCGGATCGGCGCGGCGGCTCAAGTTCTCCGACGGCAGTGAGATCTCTGCGCACTCCGTCATCCTGGCCACCGGTGTCGCGTACCGGCAGCTCGATGCACCCGGTATGGACGACCTGTGCGGCCGGGGAATCTATTACGGCGCGGCCACCACCGAGGGGCCGAGCTGTGCCGGCCAGGACGTCTACATCGTCGGCGGGGCGAACTCCGCCGGTCAGGCTGCGGTCTATTTCTCGAAACACGCTTCCCGCGTGCATATGCTGGTCAGAGGTCCCTCACTCGTGGCGACCATGTCGTCGTACCTGATCGATCAGATCGCCGGCATCGACAACATCGAGGTGCACACCTGTACGCAGGTGGTCTCCTGCAAGGGTTCGGAACACTTGGAGCGCGTGACGCTGATCAACAGCGCGACCGGGGAGAGCCGGGAGGTGGACACGGAGTGGATGTTCGTGTTCATCGGTGCGGCCCCGCGGACGGACTGGCTGCCCGGCGACCTGTTGCGCGACGAGCGAGGCTTCGTGCTGACCGGACCGGATCTGCGCGGACGGCCACCGGGCTGGGCGCTGGACCGCGACCCCTATCACCTGGAGACGAGCATGCCCGGCGTCTTCGCGGCCGGGGACGTGCGGGCCGAGTCCGTCAAGCGGGTCGCCTCGGCAGTCGGTGACGGCGCGATGGCCGTGACCTTGGTGCACCGATACCTGGAGATGCTCTGATGACTGTGTCCGAGAATGCGGCCGACGCCGGTGAACTGCGCCGGATGTCGCGGGACGAGCTGCGCACACTGTTCCTGTTCGAGGCGCTGTCCGACGAGCAGCTCGACTGGATCGCCCGCGAGGGGTATGTCACCCACGTCGAGGAAGGCCGGGTCTTCCAGGAGGGCGCCGAGGCGACCTGCTGCTTCATGTTGCTGTCCGGCTCGCTGCGGATGTGCAAGCTGATTCAGGGCGAAGAGGTGGAGACCAATCGCACCTCCCAGCGCGGTGTCTACGCCGGCGCCTACAACGCCTTCTTCGGCGACAACGAGAGCAACACCTACAACGCCTCGATGTACGTCCTGGAGCCGTCGGACTTCTATGTGATCGACGCTCAGACGATGGCCAGCATGATCAGCACGTGGTTCCCGATGGCCATGCACCTGATCGAGGGCTTCGTGATGGGTACGCGCCGCAGCAACGAGACCATCGGCCAGCGTGAGCGGCTGCTGGCCCTCGGTTCGCTGTCCGCGGGGCTGACCCACGAGCTGAACAACCCGGCCGCGGCCGCGGTCCGGGCCGCGGCAACTCTGCGGCAGCGCGTGGCCGGCATGCGGCACAAGCTGGCGATGCTCGCCGACGGGACGCTCGACGCGACCAAGCTGCACAAGATCGTCGCCATCCAGGAGGACGCGGTCGAGCGCGTGGCCAAGGCGCGCGACATGTCGGTGATGGAGCAGAGCGACGCCGAGGACGAGTTGTCGGACTGGCTCGACGACCACGGTGTCCGCGACAGCTGGGATGTCGCCCCCGTGCTCGCGGCGGTCGGTTTGGACGCAGCTTGGATGGAGGGTGTGCGTTCCGCCGTCGGCGATGAGTACCTCGAAGGTGCGGTCCGCTGGCTGATGTACACGATCGACACCGAGTCCCTGATGAACGAGATCGATGATTCGGTCACGCGGATCTCCACGCTGGTCGGGGCGGCCAAGCAGTACTCGCAGATCGACAGAGCGCCGTACCAGATCGTTGATCTGCGCGAGCTGCTGAAGTCGACGCTGGTGATGATGTCGGGCAAGCTTGAGGGCCTGACGGTCGTGAAGGAGTTCGACCCCGAGCTGCCGCAGATCCCGGCGTACGCCGCGGAGCTGAACCAGGTCTGGACGAACATCATCGACAACGCCGTCCAGGCGATGAACGGGTCGGGCACGTTGACGCTGAGGACCCGGCGCGACGGTCAGTACGTCGTCGTCGAGATCGGTGACACCGGACCGGGGATCCCGGCCGACATCAAGACCCGCATCTTCGAGCCGTTCTTCACCACCAAGCCGATCGGCGAAGGCACCGGCCTGGGGCTCGACATCTCCTGGCGCATCGTCGTGAAGAAGCACCACGGTGATCTCCGGGTGGACTCCAAGCCCGGCGAGACCTGGTTCACGATCGTCCTCCCGGTCGACCCCGAAGCCGAGATCCAGGCCCAGGGCGACCTCGTCTCCTGACCCCGGATATCCCGTGGACAGGCCTATCAGACCAGCCGGATGATCGACGCTATGGCGACTCAGAAGATTCGGTTGGTGGAGCTGCCGCCCGCGGCGATGGAGGCCTTGCTCGCGGGAGATCTGGTGACAGCCCGGGCCTTGACCGGGGTTGAGCTCGGAGCGTTGTTCGTCGAGGACCGCGCGAAGTGGCTGTGGGGCTACCGGCTCAAACAGCTTGAGGTGGAACCAGAGGCCGCGCCCTGGATCGCGCGGATCGTGGTCAACGAGCCGGATGGTGCGGTGGTCGGGTACACCGGCTTCCACGGGCCGCCGGACGAGGTGGGCATGGTGGAGGTCGGGTACACGGTCGATCCGGCGTACCAGCGGCAGGGTTATGCGACCGCGATGCTCCAGGCCCTGCTCGATCGGGCTGCCCGTGAGCCCGCCGTACGGGTGGTGCGGGCGTCGATCAGTCCGGACAACGTGGGGTCGCTGGCGACGGTGGCGAAGTTCGGGTTCGTGCAGGTGGGCGATCAGTGGGACGACGAGGACGGGCTGGAGTTGCTGTTCGAGCTGCCGGTCAAGTGATCGGCTGGGTGGCTTCGAGGTCTGCGATCGCTGCGCGGGTGGCGTTGACGAAGCTCCAGAAGGTCGGCTTCGTGGTGTTCTTGCGGTCGGCGCGGGTGTTGGTGCCGAACATTGCCAGCCGCAGGGCCGTGGTGATTTCGAGCTGCGCGCCTTTGCCGAGCAGGGTGCGGTTGGCGATGTTGTCCGGGTCGTCGCCGTTCAGATCGGGAACGTTGACCGCATCGATCGCCCGTACGCCGGCAGCGC
Organism: Kribbella albertanoniae; assembly: GCF_004348455.1. Classification (GTDB taxonomy): domain Bacteria; phylum Actinomycetota; class Actinomycetes; order Propionibacteriales; family Kribbellaceae; genus Kribbella; species Kribbella albertanoniae. The sequence goes on along the minus strand of NZ_SMKA01000158.1, from coordinate 2,287 downwards.
TCAGTCTCGTGATGAGCCGCGACTTGAGCGCGGTGCTGCGGCCGCCGACGAGCACGGCCTGAGTACCGTCGGGGAGCCCGGCCTGGGACTCCTTGCAGCCGTGCAGGCCGATCGCGTTGAGTGAGCCGGCGGCCAGGGAACGCGCGACGTGGTCGTCGCAGTTCGCGGACGTGACATGCAGTTCGCCGTTGCCGGAGCTGCGCAGACCTTCGAACATCCAGTAGTCGTGCACCTGCCCACTGGTCGCTAGGTCCGCGGGGTGGTAACCCGCGATCGCCAGGCACAACTCCGACGTACCGGTCTCGATCCCACCGCCGTGCGGAGCCAGGATCACCGTCCGCTGTACGCCGATCCGCTGGGTCAGGTCGTCGTCGAACCACCCATGCCGCCGGAACCGCCGTGCGTAGTCGACTCCCTCGGCCAGCCCGGGATCGGCGTACAAGGCGGTGTTGGACGGGTAGTGATCTGCCGTGACGGCAGCCGAAGCTGTCGTCGTCCGGGCCGCGACCGCTGCCACAACTGCCATCCCCAGAAAACCGCGTCGTGAGCTCTGCACGCCGTCCACTCTGCGGCAGCCCGCCGGTCAGCGAGCCGCGCGCGGCGTGTCGCGTCGGTAAGGACACGTGGTGCGGGCCGATTCGGAGGTGGTGCTGCCGGGCTCACGCTCAGCCGGGCATATACGTAGACGACTACTACGTGTTCTTCGCGACATGATGTCGGCATGTTCACCTTGGAGCAGACCAACGAGATTCATGACCGGCTCGGGAACGCGTCGACGCTGAAGGACTATCTGCTGGCGCTTCGGGCGATCGGGGTGCTGGCGAGCGTTTCCTATCTGACCGACGGGCACACAGTGCACCACGGCGCGGACGGCTACGAGGTCGTGACTGAGCCGACCCATGAGGTCTTCGAGGTCGCCGCGACCAGTGACAAGGAGGCGTTCGTCGAGCAGTTGCGCCTGCACGAGACGGGAGTGACCTCGTATGTCGAGATGTCGCGCGGACTGGCCGAGGCCGGCGTGGACAAGTGGACGTTGGACACCATGGAGCTGACGATGACGTACTACGACCGTGCGGGGACTGTGCTGTTGTCGGAGTCAGTGTGATGGACCTGCAGGGGTTGGCGGATCGGCTGGTTGCATCTGGTGAAGTGCCTGGGGCTGTTGTGGGTGTCACTGATGGTCGCGAGCAGTGGGTGGTGGCGGCTGGGACCGATGGGCCGGGTGGTGTGGCGCTCACGAGTGATGCGGTGTTTCGGATCAGTTCGATGACGAAGCCGTTGGCTGCGGTGTTGACGTTGCAGCTGGTTGAGGCTGGGGTGCTGGGGCTTCAGGATCCGATCGAGCGGTGGTTGCCGGAGCTCGCTGGGCAGCGCGTCGTACGGCGGCTCGACGGGCCGATCGATGACACGGTGCCGGCGGAGCAGTCGCCGACTGTTGAGGATCTGCTGGTGATGCGGCTCGGGTTCGGGTTCGCCTTCGAGGTGGAGTCGTGTCCGGTCGCTGAGGCGGCTGGTGGGTTGGGGCTCGGACCGCCTAAGCCTTCGTTGGTGACGCTTGATCCGGATCGATGGATCGCGCGGTTCGGTGAGTTGCCGCTGATGGAACAGCCCGGACGGCATTGGCGGTACGAGCTGGCGTACGGCGTACTCGGAGTGCTGCTCTCTCGGGCCAGCGGGATCGAGCTGCCGGAGCTGTTCCGGCAGCGGTTGTTCGAGCCGCTGGGGATGAGTGACTCCGGGTTCGTGGTGCCTTCGCAGGCACGGAATCGGCTGGTACAGAGTTTCGTGGGGACTGACGTGTTTGACGATGCGGCGAGCAGCGACTGGTTGACGCCGCCGGTCTTCCCGTACGCCGGTGGTGGGCTGGTCTCGACTGCTGGTGGCTACCTTCGCTTCGTGTCCGCGATGCTGAACGGCGAGCTGCTGCGGCCGGACCTCGCGGCGGCGATGGTCTCCGATCAGCTGACTGCCGAGCAGCGCTCCGGGGCGTCGGCGCAGATCTTCCTCGACGGCGGGGGATGGGGGTACGGCGTACAGGTCGATGGAACGCGGTACGGATGGGGTGGTGGGCTGGGGACCCTGTGGTACTCGTATCCCGAGGCTGGACTTGGCGCCGTACTGATGACGCAGGTGCTGCCGCCGTCGCCCGCAACGATCGCTACGTTCGCGAATACGGTCGGTGCGTGGGCTTCGAGCTAGACGTCCGCTCGGCGTTCCGTCGGGGCGACAACGCCGAGCTACCGCGAATGCGACGGCCGAGGGGCGCGACCGCACATCCAGGCGGCTG
>NZ_SMKA01000157.1 GCF_004348455.1 Kribbella albertanoniae | reverse complement strand
CAGTGGCCGTATTCGCGGTCACCGTGATCGTCAGCATGGTCGTCACGGTAGGACTCGGCTATGTCCTGCCCGCACCGATAGCCGCCGGCATCGGCCAAGCCGCCGGCAACCTCGCAGGCCAACTCCTTGCTCGCGAGCTAGGCCTGCAACGCGGCATCAGCGGACGCAGCGCACTGGCCGCCGGCCTCACCGGCGTGGCTGCAGGCATGATCTCCAGCGCCACCGGCAACAACCCTGGACTCATCGGCCGTCTGGGCGGAGCCCACGCGAACTTTGTCACGGGCCACCTGGCCAACGCCATCGCCGGCCAATCAACCTCCACGGCGGGCAATGCCTCCTTCCTCTGGAGCTACCTAGCGTCCCTCGCCGGTGCCACTCTGCCGCCCTCCCAGAACCCCAAGTCCCCCGACTTCACCAACCTCATCACCGACACCGCCGAGCGAGCCCTCGACCCCCAAACCGGCTGGTACACCAAGAACGCACCCACCTGGGAAGCCACCGTCATCCAACTAACCGGCGCGTTCACCAAAGTCATGGTCGGCGCCGGCGCCAAGTGGGCCTACGCACGGCTCAGGTACTGGTGGAATGTCAGTCGCGCGAGGCCTGCGCCCGGCGCAGACTGGATAACTCCCCAAAGGTCTGGCCGCAGCACTCCGTTGGCAGGCAACGGCGATACTCGGATGGTGGGCGAACTTGACGGCTACATCGGCGACAGACCAGACGATGTCAGATTTACGACAGCCGACTATCCTGTTCTTAGCGATGTAACCCCAAGCGACGCCGCCAAAGTGCTGGACAGTGTCCCAAATGATGGCAACGTTCACGACGTCGTGATATCTGGCACAGCCTACTTTGTCCAGAAGGACCAAAGCGGCGAACTGATGCTTTACGAAGTCAACCCTATGCCGTTCTGGGGAGTTGGAGATAGCAGCACGGCAACAGGAGGGCGCCTGTTTCCAGTGATCGGTGATCCGTTCGAGCAAACACTGGTTAGCAGCCTCCACGAGGAGTTGATTAATCAGGCATTCGCACGAGTAATGGCTGAACAACAGCAGGCCCAGGGGAATTCGGATGGACTGAGTACCTCCCCGATGAACTCCGGCGCCGACCAGGCAGATCTTCGAGGTCACATCGGTCAAGTGGCGTCGGCACCCCTTGCTGCCTCCAAGAGAGGCCAGCGGAAGGGGAGTGGACGCCGGAGCGGGAGCCGCCTGCAAAACGCAGATCCATCCCGTCCGTACAACTATGGCAGCATTGGTCCATATGGTATCCAGCCGAAAGCCGTATATCTTCAGGATTCAAATGGCAGTTATGTTCAGGGGTCAGATGGAAAGAAGGTCAAGCTGACAGAGAATGAGCATATCATCGCGCGGAAGAAGCTCGCTGATTTGACTTATAACCCTCAAGTTGGACGCTCGGATTACACGGAACTGCATTATGATCGCGATGCGACCCTTCGGTGGGAGAGGGAGGCAGCTCTCCATAAGACCAATGGCGCCAAGAGTGGCGCGCTCTTCCCGAAAGCAATCTTCGATAATTGGATGAAGCATCTCCTTGGCCCCCGGCCGATGAATTATGCAGAAATACGCGAACAATCCCTTAAGGCTTCATATCTGGCACAGACGCAGACGGGTTCAGTAACGACAGTCCACGAGGTGAACCGCGCGGCATTGCAACAAGATGGGAATCTGTTCGCAATGCATCGGCTTAGTGAGAGTGGAGCCATCGCTTCCCAGTTCTTTGCCAACGAACAACGCGCGCGCCAACAGTCGCCCGTTGAGAGCTTCCTCAGTGGCCAGGGGGTAAGAGTTGGTGCCTCAGCCGCCGTGCTCACCCTGTTCATAGATGCGGCCGTAGCGGACCTGTCGGGCACTTCCATCAATCCGGGGCAAACTGCTCTTAATATCACGTCCGCTATTGTCCCGGAACTTGGATTCGCAACCGCGGAAGACGACGATGACCTGGTTGTACCAGGGGTGATGTACGGACTTTCAAAGTCACCGTGGGTGGGTAGGCTGATGATGCGAGCAGGCTTCTGGGGGCTTGTTGGTTATGGCGTTTACAGCTCAGCGGAAACTTTTTTCGATGTCCTGATACCGCCGTCCGAAGCGCCCCGGCCCACAAAATTCTATTAACCAATCGACCTGGAACGAGGCAAAGAATTCCTGACCGGCGACTGTCTGCATTGTCTCGGAATGGCAAGTAGCTTGGGATGGTACGTGTGGTTTGACGGTGGTGAGGTGTGCTGCCTGCCTGGGGAGCGGGAACGGGGCTTGGCAGTTGATGGGAAGTGGGCACAGCAGCCCGATCAGCGCTTCTCGAGCATGGGCGGGGATGCTGGGCGGGCTACCCGCGTACTTCCCAGGGATTGCCCATCAGTCGACATGAGGCTCTGTGACGTACCTGCGGTCGCTGGTTGCGCCAGCGTCGTGCTTGCGGATCGAAGGGGAAGCCAGTGGCGGCGAAGAGAGTGGTTCGGCTCGGTGGACGGTTAGGGCGGATTCTTGGCGTGGGGGTGGCCGCCTTCACCCTCGTTGCCGGGGCGAGTCCGGTGGCGCAGGCGCAGATTCCAGGCTTGAAAATACGTGCACGGTTGGTAGCGAGGAGGTACCGGCGGTGTCCTCGTCGGGAGGTTCGTAGCATCGCGGGGCGGTTGCCGGCGCCGCGGCCTGAGGGTCGCCCTGCCGTAGACAATGCGGTCGACGCCACGCGTCAGATCGACGTTGAGCTCGGTCCAGTGGTTGATCGACGTTCTGATCAACAACGCCGGCATCCATGGTCCCGCCGGTGATCCCAGCGCCCTGACCGGTGCCGACGTTCTCAGCGTGTTCGACGTGAACCTTGCCGGTGTGGTCCGGACCACCACTGCGTTCCTGCCGCTGCTACGTCGATCGTTGGACCCGGTCATCGTCAATGTCAGCAGCGGAATGGGCTTCCTTGCCTTCACCCATGACCCGTTGCGGGTCGAGTCTTTCCCCCTCGTGCCCCATCTACGCCGCTTCAAAGGCGGCCCTCACGATGCTGACCACCCAGTACGCCAAAGGGCTGCCTGACATCCGCATCAACGCTGCCGATCCCGGCTACACCGCGACAGACCTCAACGGCCATACCGGCCCTCAAACCGTCACCGAGGGAACGGACGCGATCGTCGCCCTCGCCACGGAGAACCCTGGCGCTGGCTCTGGACGCTTCGTCGACCGAACCGGTGAGATCACATGGTCGTGACCGGCCAGGACCAGCACCCTGAGCGTCGTTAGAACAGAGAGGAGAATCTATGCCCAAGGTGCCATATCCCGTGACCGAGGCGATCGAGGCGACCAACACTGGCGGGGCTGCGACTGTGATGAACGAATGCCAATCGCCCCGGGCACGGCGGGTTAACTGCACTGTGGTGGTGATGCTCGGTCCGGACGACTTTGCTCTCGGCAAGGATCTGTGACCTCTGCACTCGTGAGCCGCAAGGGGACGACGGAGGTCAGGTGGATTGGCGAACGACGAGGCGGGTGGGGACGGTGACGGCGAGGGGGTCGTTGCCGTCGATGACGTCGACGAGCAGGCGGACCATTTCGGCGCCGATCCGGTCGAGGGGCTGGTGGACGGTGGTCAGCAGCGGGTCGACCGAGCTGGCGAGTGGGGCGTCGTCGAAGCCGGCGAGCGCGACATCGCCGGGGATGTCGCGGCCGGCTTGCCGCAGTACGGTCAGTGCGCCGACTGCCATCAGGTCGGAGGCGACGAAGACGGCGTCGAGGTCCGGTGCGGCCTCGAGGAGTTCGAGCATCCCCTTCTCGCCGCTCTGGCGGGTGTAGTCGCCGCTCACGATCAGGAGGGGATCGACCGCGTCGCCCAGCGCTGCCTTGTAGCCGGCCAGCCGGTCGACTCCGCCCGAGGTGTCCAGTGGCCCGGTGATGGTCGCGATCCGGCGGCGTCCGCGGTCCAGCAGATGCTGGGTGATCTGCCGGGCGCCGTCGTAGTCGTCGGCGCCGACGTACCCGATCTTGCGTTCGAAGCCGAGCGGACGACCCGAGGCGATCACGGGGATCTGTGCCTTGAGCAACTGAGGGAGCACCGGGTCGCCTGCGTGCGAGGAGACGAGCAGCACTCCGTCGACGTGCCCGCCGCTGATGAACTCGATCGTCTGGCGGCGTTCCTCCGTGCTGCTGGCGAACATCAGCACCAACGGAATGCTGAGCTTGCTGAGTGCGGCCGCGCAGCCGCGCAGCAACGCGGAGAAGTTCGGGTCGTCGAACAGGAGGTCCTGCGGTTCGGTGAGCAGGAAGGCGACCGAGTTTGCCCGGCCGCTGGCCAGCGACCGGGCGTGCTGGTTGGCCGAGAATCCGGTTCGCTCGATTGCTGCCGTGACCGCGGCGAGTGCGTCGGCCGACACCAGGTGGCCGCCGTTGAGCACCCGGGAGACCGTTCCTCGGGAGACACCGGCCTCGCGGGCCACGTCCCGGATGGTCGGGCGTCGCTGCTTCGGGGTGTCGGCCACATCCTCCAGATTACTCAAGCTTTGACTGCCCCCGCTCCGAGGTCGGTCTGCCAGTACCGCTGGAGGCTGAGGAACAACGCGGTCAGCGGAAGGATCGACAGTAAGGAGCCGGTGATGACCAGGGTGTAGAGAGCGGGCTGGGCGGCCCCCTGGTTGAGCAGGCCGTTGAGCCCGACGGTGAGCGGGAAGAGGTGGTCGTTGCCGAGCATGATGTAGGGCAGCAAGAAGTTGTTCCAGATCGCCACGAACTGGAACAGGAAGATGGTGACCAGGCCCGGCCGCATCATCGGCAGGACGACGTCGACGAAGGTCCGCGCGGCGCCGGCGCCGTCGGTCCGGGCAGCTTCGATCACCTCGTCCGGTACGGCGGCCGCCGCGTAGATCCTGGCCAGGTAGATCCCGTAGGGGCTGATGATGCTCGGCAGCAGCACCGACCAGTACGTGTTGGTGAGGCCGACCTGGGCCAGCAGCAGGTACTGCGGGATGGCCAGAATCACGCCGGGGACCAACACGCCGGCCAGCAACATGTTGAAGATGGCCGACTTGCCGGGGAAGGAGTATTTCGCCAGCGCGAATCCGGCCATCGCCGAGACGATGACCGACAGCGCCGCGCCACCACCGGCGTACAGGACGGTGTTGAGCATCCAGCGCCAGAACAACCCTCCCCGGTACGCCGTGAGGTCGCCGACGTTGTCCGCCAGACTTGTGCCCGGGGCGAAGGTGAAGGTCGAGAACAGCTCGCCGCCGCTCTTGGTGGAGGCGACCAGCACCCAGACGACCGGGAGCAGGCAATAGAGCGCACCGGCGAGCAGGACAATCGTAGCGAGGGGGCTCGTCTGTCGGCGTTTGGGCGGATTCGTTGCCCTCAGCAACGCAACGGGCGGCGCAGGCTGGGTCAGTACTTCGGTCATGCCTCAGGCCTCCTGACCGAACGCCCGGCGCCCGACCAGGCGCAGGAAGCCGAACGAGAGCACCAGCGTGGCCAGGGCGATGACCACTGAGGTCGCGGCCGCGGAGTACACGTCGTCACGGGTGAACGCGTCGCGGTAGACCTTCATGAGAGGTGTCCAGGTGGTCGAGATGTTGTTGGTGAGTGGACGCAGCGTCGTCGGCTCGGCGAAGACCTGCAACGTGGCGATGAGGGAAAAGACGAAGGTCATGATCAGCGACGGTGCGATGATCGGCACCTTGACCCGCAACGCGATCTGCCGCTCGGTCGCGCCGTCGAGCCGAGCGGCCTCCGACAGTTCCGACGGAATCGCGCGCAGCGAGGTGTAGAGCACGATCATGTTGAAACCGACACCGCCCCACAGGGCGATGTTGGCCACCGCGAACAGGATGTACCGCGACGACATCAACTCGGGGGAGGGGAGCCCGAGTTGGCCGGCCAGGTAGGCGAACGGGCTGACGTCGGGCAGGTAGAGGAATCCCCACAACAGCGAGGCGATGACTGCCGGTACGGCGTACGGCAGGAAGATGGAGGTGCGGGAGAAGGCGCCACCACGAGCCCGGCCGCTGTCCAGCACTAGCGCGAACAGCAGCGCCAGTCCCATCATCACCGGCACGAGCAGCAGCCCGTAGAGGCCGACCCTGCCGACGCTGTGCACGAACTCGGGATCAGCCAACGATCGCCGGTAGTTGGCCAGTCCGGCCCAGACTTCCCGGCGCGCGCCCTTGCCGAGACCGAGGCCGGTGACTTTCGTCGCCCGGAAGCTCAGATAGACGGCGTAGCCGATCGGCGCGGCCATGAATCCGGCGAAGAGCAGGATGGCCGGTGTGAGGAAGACGTACGGCGCGAGCTTGCGGGGCCCGCGCCGGCGGTGCGTCGCCGTCATTTCGCGACAGTGAAGCCGCTGTCGGTCAGGTCCTTGACCGTGCTGGCCTGCATGGTGGTGAGGGCGGTCAGGAAGGCCGACTTCTTCTTGGCGTCGGCGGCCTTGCCGAAGGCATCGTTGTAGGTGTTGTAGGCAACGTTGACGTTCGGGCCGTAGGTGAACGGGGCGACAGTCGTCGCGGCCTTCGCCACGGTCTGGTAGAAGTCCGGCTGATTGGCGAAGAACTTCGGCGGCGAGGTCAGCGCCTCGGTCTGGCCGGCAGTCGCCGCCGGATAGACCCCACTGATCTGAGCCAAAGCCTTGACGGCCTCGGGGTCGGTGTTGAGCCACGCGGAGAACTTCGCGGCCTGGGCCTGGTGCTTGCTCTGACTCGTCACCGCGGTGGCCGATCCACCCCAGTTGCCGGTGGCCTCCTTGGCTGCGTCCCACTGCGGTAGCGGGGCCATCTTCCACTTGCCGACTGTCTTGGCCGCGTTGGCTTCCAGTACTCCGGGTCCCCAGACCGCGCTGACCCAACCGACCTGGGTCCCATTGTTGAGGCCGGCGTTCCAGGCCGGGGTGTACATGGGCTTGTTGCCGATCACACCTTCTTCGACCAGGCCGCCCCAGAAGTCGGCGACCTTCCGGGTGGCGTCACTGTCGATGTCGACCGACCAGGACTGCCCGTTGACGCCCCACCAGGATGCGCCCGCCTGCTGGGCCAGACCGGAGAACCAGCCGGCGTCCGCGGCGGAGAACGTACCGAGGTACTTCTTCGGGTCGGACTGGTGCACCTTGCGCGCGGCCGCCGCGTAGTCCGCCCAGGTCTTCGGCGCCTGCAGGCCGAGACTCTTGAAGACGTCCTCGCGGTAGTAGAAGACCATCGGGCCGGTGTCCTGCGGTACGGCGTACACGGCGTCGGAGCCGAGGGACACGCTGTTCCACACCGCCTCGGGGAACGCCTTGGCGACGCTCGGGTCGAGGTTCTTGGAGATGTCGGCCAGGGCATCGGCAGCGACCAAGGTCGGGATCTTCTGGTACTCCGCCTGCATCACGTCGGGCGCGCCACTGCCCGCCTTCGTCGCCGTCAGCAGTTTGGTGACGGCGGGATCGCCGCCGTCCTGCTTGTTCACGGTGACCTTGATGTCGGGGTTCTGCTGATTCCACAAGGCGACGACCTTGTCCATGTTCGGCGCCCAGGTCCAGAACGTCAGACTGGCCGGACCGGCCGCCTGTTGCTGCTGTCCGGAGTCGTCCTGACCCGAACACCCGGTCGCCAACAGTGCGGCCGCGACAACCATCGCGGCGATACCTCTGCGGCCCATGATGCCCATCCGTTCTCGTGGTGCGGTGCTGTGACCGGTCCCATTACGACAGCATGTCAGCGGGATGTCAACGCCGCGAACACGCTCTTCACAACCCAATCTTCTTCGTGCTTCTATGGGACCGATCCCATCAGAATCGCTTGTTGAAGGAGTTCCATGAGTCTGGACCGTCTCGATCAGCTCACCGATCCTGGGCTGGTCCGGGCCTGGCCGCCCGGTCTGCGCGGCCTCGGTTTCGGTGGCGACTACAACCCCGAGCAGTGGCCGGAGGCGGTCTGGCACGAGGACATCGCGCGGATGCGTGAGGCGGGAGTCGACCTGGTCAGCGTTGGGATCTTCTCCTGGGCGATGCTGGAGCCGCGCCCGGGCGAGTTCGACTTCAGCCGGCTCGACCGGATTCTCGAGTTGCTGCACGAGGCCGGGATCCGGGTCGACCTCGGGACGCCGACCGCGGCACCTCCCGCCTGGCTGTACCGCGCCCATCCTGAAGCCTGGGTGGTCGACGCCGACGGCCGCCGGCTCGGGCCTGGCTCACGGGGAGCGATGAGTCCCAGTGCTCCGGCATATCTCGACGCCGTCGCCCGGATCACCGGCGCGCTCGCAGCGCGGTACGGGCAGCATCCGGCAGTCGCGATGTGGCATGTCCACAACGAGTACGGCGCACCCGTCCTGGAGTGCCATGGCGAGTTCTCGACGATCGCGTTCCGCCGCTGGCTGCTCGAGCGCTACGGCTCGCTCGACGGAATCAACGAGGCCTGGGGTACCGATTTCTGGGGCCAGCGCTACGGCGACCTCGACGAGATCCGTACGCCGGCTGCGGCAGCGACAGTGCTCAACCCGTCGCAGCGACTCGACTTCGCCCGGTTCAGCGACCACGCCTTGCGGCAATGCTTCATCCTCGAGCGCGACCTCATTCGGCAGCATTCCCCAGGCCTCCCGGTCACCACCAACTTCATGGCGTCCAGCTGCCCCGGGATCAACTACTGGGCCTGGGCCCAGGAGGTCGATGTGGTGGCGAACGACCACTATCTGACCGCCGAGCGCCCCGACAGCCATGTGCTGCTCGCGATGGACGCCGATCTCACCAGGTCTCTTGCCCAGGGCAACCCGTGGATCTTGATGGAACACTCCACCTCGGCCGTCAACTGGCAACCGCGCAATCTCGCCAAGCAGCCTGGTGAGATGGCCCGCAACTCGCTGACCCACCTGGCCCGCGGAGCGGACGCCTTGCTGTTCTTCCAGTGGCGCGCCTCCCGCAAGGGCGCCGAGAAATTCCATTCGGCGATGCTGCCGCACGGTGGCGCATCCACGCGGACCTGGCGTGAGGTGGTCGAGCTCGGCCAGATGGTCGAGTCGCTCGGCGAGGTCCGGGGCAGCCGGGTCGCAGCCGAGGTCGCCATCCTGTGGGACTGGGAGTCGAACTGGGCGCAGGACCTCGACTGGCGTCCCAGTGTCGACCTCGGCCATCGGGAGCGGACCGAAGCCTTCTACCGGCAGCTGTGGCAGGACAAGGTCACCGTCGACTTCGCACATCCGGCTGCGGACCTCTCGCAGTACAAGCTGGTGATCGCACCACAGCTGTATCTGGTCGACCAGCCCGCGGCAGACAACCTCGACGAGTACGTCGCGGCCGGCGGGCACCTGCTCGTCTCCTACTTCTCCGGCATCGTGGACGAGAACGACGGCATCCACCCGCACGGCTTGATCGGGCCTCTGGGGGACGTGCTCGGGCTCACCGTCGAGGAGTTTGCCCCGTTGCGCGCGGGTGATTCGGTGACCGTCGACGGACTCGGCACGAGGCTGGTCGGCGATGTCTGGAGCGAACAGGTCATCCCGACGTCGGCCGCGACCGAGGTGCTCGGGCACTTCATCGATGGCCCGGTCACGGGTGGACCGGCACTGACTCGGCGCCGTCACGACAACGGCTCCGCCTGGTACGTCGCCACCCGGCTCACGCCCGAATCCCTGACGACCGTGCTGACCGCGGTGTACGCCGACGCCGGTGTGATCCCTCGGCGCGACCTGCCGGCGGATCTCGACCTGGTCCAGCGCGGCGACTACCTGTTCCTGATCAACAACTCCGCCGAGCCGGCCGAAGTAATTGCCCAAGGCCCCGAATTGGTCACCGGTCGCGCGCCCGGTAGCACGCTCGTCGTACCGGCCGGTGCGGTCCGGGTCCTGCGTACCGACAGCTGAAGGAGAACCCCGTGAGGCCTGCCCGAAAGTTCGCCGCCCTGCTCGCCAGCGGTTCGCTGCTCTGTGCCGCGGGCGCGACGACGGCTGCCGCGGCGGACGCCGTACTGCGCAACGCCGACTTCGAAGCCGGCCTGACCAACTGGCAAGTCACTGGAACTCGGGCTGCCTCGACGGTGGAGGCCGGCGTACTGACTCATCGCTCCAGCGGACGCTTTGCTGTCAGCACCAGCCAGCGGGTGAGCGGGCTGTCCCATGGCTGGTGGACCTTCGCGGCCTGGATCAGGACCGGCGGCCGGATCGGATCCACGACGATCAACCTGCAGGGGTGCGGCAGCCCTCGGTATGCCGTCGCGCCGGTGACCGCGCAGGACCAGGCATACGTGCGAGTCGCGGTCTCGACGCTCGTGACTGGCTCGCGTTGCACCGTGCGGTTGAGCACCAGCGGCGGCGCCGGCGACTGGGCCACCTTCGACCGACTGACACTGAGCCCTGGCCAGGTCACCAGGGCGATCCGGGGCGCGGACCTGTCCGGTCTGGCCAAGAACGAGGACTACGGCGCGGTGTACCGCACGGCCGACGGACGCCGCGGTGACGCCGTACAGATCCTGGACGATGCCGGCGCGAACCTGGGCCGGCTCAAGGTATGGGTCAATCCCGCTGACGGGTACAACGCCATCCTGCAGGTCGTCGCCACCGCACGCCGGTTGCAGCGGGCCCATCAGAAGCTGTTGATCGACTTCCACTACTCGGACCGCTGGACCGATCCAGGCAGCCAGACGATGCCGGCTGCGTGGAAGGGGCTGACCGCGCCGCAGGTCGCGACGAAGGTCTACGAGCACACCCACCAGGTCCTCGCCGCGCTGAAGTCGGCCGGCATCACGGCTGACTATTTCCAGGTCGGCAACGAGATCAACCCCGGCATGCTGTGGCCGCTCGGGCAGACCTGGGACGTCGATCCGAACGACGATGTGGTCGGCGCCCAGTGGGACAACCTGGCGTCGTTCCTGAAGGCGGGCCAGCGGGCGGCGAAGGACATCGACCCCAGGACCAAGGTCCTGCTGCACCTGACCAACATCAACAACGGCGTCGACTCGCTGACCTGGTGGTTCGACAACGTGGTGAGCCGGGGCGTGCCGTTCGACCTGATCGGGCTGTCGTACTACGGGTACTGGCACGGCAGTCTCGCTGATCTGCAGACGGCGGTCAGCACGCTGTCGGCCCGGTACGACCGCGACGTACTGGTGGTGGAGACCGCGTACCCGTTCACCCTGGCCGACGATCCCGCCACGTTGTACCCGAACATCATCGACGAGGAAGCGGAACTGGTCCCTGGCTATCCGGCGACGCCGCAGGGCCAGGCGGCGGCGTTCCGCGCCGTACAGGACGCAGTTGCCGCGGCACCGGGCGGCCGTGGCATCGGCACCGTGTACTGGGAGCCGGCGTGGACGGCGGTTCCCGGGAGCGGATGGGACCCGGCCGACCCCACGTCGGGCAACGCCTGGGAGAACCAAGCGCTCTTCGATTTCCACGACAGGCTGCTCCCTGCTGCCCACGCCTTCGCCCCGGACCCGCCCCGCTAACCCCTAGGAGAAGCCATGTCCGCCCGCCGATTCACTGTTCTGGTAGCGCTGCTGGTGACAGCGCTCGCCGCCACCGCAACGACCGGACCCGCCGATGCCCGAGCTGCCAGCACCTTGTCCATGCGAGGCGCCGACGTCTCCTCGCTGCAACGTGGAATCGAGGTAGGCGCGAAGTACTACACCGCTGCCGGTGCCGCGGCGGACCCCCTCGACGTACTGAAGGGTGCCGGGGTCAACTACGTCCGGCTGCGTGTGTGGAACAACCCGGCCAGCGGCTACAACAACCAGGCCAAGGTGCTCAGCTACGCCAAGACCGTCAAGGCCAAGGGGTTCAAGCTGCTGGTCGACTTCCACTACTCCGACACCTGGGCCGATCCCGGCCACCAATCCAAGCCGGCCGCCTGGGCAAGCCACGGCATCAGCGCCCTGACCACGGATGTCTACAACTACACCTACAACCTGTGCACCAGCCTCAAAGCTCAGGGCACCACTCCGGACAGCGTTCAGATCGGCAACGAGATCAACGTCGGGATGCTGTGGAACGACGGCAAGGTGGTCAACAACAACTTCACCAATCTGAGCAACCTGCTGAAGGCCGGCTACAACGCCACCAAAGCCTGCAACAGCGGCACGCAGGTGATCATCCACACCGCGAACTCCGACAGTCAGGCACATGCTCGCTGGTTCTATGACGGCATCACCGCTCACGGCGTCACCTGGGACATCACGGGCCTGTCGTACTACTGCAACTGGCACGGCACGATGGCGAACCTGACCAGCGTCATCTCCGACGTCGGCTCGCGCTACGGCAAGCCGGTGGTCCTGGCGGAGACCGCGACCCCCTTCACCCTCGCCAACGCGGACAGCACCACGAACAGCATCACCACCGCGTGCTCCGGATACCCGGCGACCTGGACCGGCCAAGGCACTGCCTTCACCGCCGTACAGAACGCCGCCAAGGCCGGCGGCGCGATCGGCGTCTTCTACTGGGAACCGACCTGGATCGCCACTCCCGGCAACGGCTGGGACCCGGCCGACATCAACAACTCCGGCGACGGCTGGGACAACATGGCCGTCTTCAACTGGACCGGCGTCTTCAACTCCGCCGTGCGCTGGATCTCCTGACCGCCCCCCGGCCTAGGCTGAAGATCTACGCACTGGAGGCGACGCGTGCAGCCGAGCAGACGCCGGTCGACTCTCCCGGCGCCCAGTTGATCATCGAGGAGTCGAAGGCGGCCTCACCAGGAGACCGGCGCGATGCCGGGACCTGATCCGGAACAGCCAAGCCGCGCATACCCCCGCTTATGCGCGCCCTCGTTGCGCGATCGCGTGCTAGCGTCCCTCGCCGTGGGCGAGAGGAGCGAGTGGATGGTTGACGCACCAGTTCACATCCGGCGGATCGTCTCGGATCGCGGGTTCACCCGGTTGCGGCCCGCCGGCGGCGGGGTGGAGTTTCAGGTGTTCGCGGCCGAATCCTCGGACGGCGCCGTGGTCGTGCTGCGCACCCCGGTCCAGGGCCGGTTCCAGTTCGACCCCAACGATGGACACGTCGACACCAGGTCGCTGCTGCGCTGGGAGTACGCCGTCACCCGGCACCTGGGCCAGCTCGGTTTCCCGGTGGCCACGCCGTACGAGCTGTGCCTCGGCGAGGCCGACGTGCTCGTGTCCGAGTTTCTCCCGGACGACGGCCGCGGTGCCGATCAGGTCGCGCTCGGCGCGCTGCTACGTCAGCTGCATCAGGCACCGCTGCCACCGATGGCTCCGGTCGCCGCGCATGGCCTGCCACCCGCCCAATTGCTGGCCCAGCGGATGGCCGAGCGCTTGGCCGCCTTGGTCCGCTACGGCGTGAACGTGCCGCCCGGGCCACCGGTCGAGCAGGTGATCGAGGTCCTTGCGGCGCGGCCGGCCGGGCGCCTGCTGCACCTGGACGTGCGCGCGTCGAACCTGCGGTCCGCCGACGGGCACATCCTCGGCGTACTCGACTGGTCGAACGCGCTGGTCGGCGATCCCGCAATGGAACTGGGCCGACTGGCCGAGTACGCCCTCGTGGACGGCAACGGAGTCGACTACGAGCAAGTGCTGGCCGGCTACGGGGAAGGGCTCGACCTCGACTCACCCGCGTTCTGGATCTACCGGCTCGACACCGCGGTCATGCTCGCCCTGCTGTTCAGCTCGAACGCTGCCGATACCGGCCTCGGGCCGGCGGCGATCGATCGGCTGCAGGTGGTCCACGAACGCGTGCGCCGGGCGTTGGCCGACTGAGCTGGGGGGCATCCGCAGATGCTGCTGGCCGCGGCCTGACTGTCGCCTGTGACTTGACTCATAGGACGTCACAAAGCGGTCCGCCGCGGGGTCCTGTGTGTAGCCGCGGGTTGCGGCTGAGAGGACTCTGTGGCGGGAGGTCGGACTGATGCGCCGCTGGCTGGACGGGTTACGGGGGAGGGTTTTCCCCGATCACTGGTCGTTGTTGTTCGGGCAGATCGCGTTCTACAGCTTCGTTGTGGTGTCGCTCAGTGGGTTGGTGCTGATGGTGCCTTACGAGCCGTCACTCGATCCGGTCGTGTACGACGGCCCGTACGCGCCACTGCGTGGGGTGATCGTGTCACGGGCGTTGGACTCGACGTTGGCGATCAGCTTCGAGGTTCGCGGCGGACTGCTGGTGCGGCAGGTTCACCACTGGGCGTCGCTGCTGATGGTGGCGGCGATCATGCTGCACCTCCTGCGGCTCTTCTTCACGGGTGGGTTCCGCCGGCCGCGGCGTACGAGCTGGGTCGTGGTGTTCACGCTGTTCCTGGTGATGCTCGGCGCAGCCCTCACCGGTACGTCGCTGCCGGACGACATGCTGTCGGGATCGAGCCTGGCTGTCATCGACGGCGTGGTGAAGTCGATCCCGTTCATCGGAGCGGAGGTGTCGTCGCTGATGTTCGGTGGTCAGTTCCCCGGTGACGTGATCGCGCTCTTCTACCCGCTGCATGTGTACGTGCTGCCCGCCGTCATGATCGCGCTCTTCACCGTCCTCGCTGTCCTCGGGCTCAAGCACCGGCCCGCGCAGTTCGAGGGCCCGGGGCGGACGAACGGCAACATCGTCGGCCGCCCGGCGGGCGTGGCCGCGGTGAAGGGCGCCGGTCTGTTCGCGTTCGTGGCCGGCGTCTCGTTGCTGATGGGCGCCACGGCAACGATCAACCCGATCTGGATGTACGGACCGGCCGACCCGGCGGACGCCTCCGCGGGCATCGGTCCGGCCTGGTACCTCGCCTTCCTGGACGGCGCGCTGCGGCTCGCACCGGGGTGGGAGGTCGAGTTGTGGGGGAGGACTCTCACACTTGCCGTCCTGCTCCCGGTCGCGCTGTGCACCCTGTTCTTCATCGTGCTCGCGACGTACCCGTTCATCGAGGGCTGGATCCTCGGCGATCGCAAGGATCAGAACCTCCTCGAACGCCCCCGCAACAACCCGACCCGCACCGGGATCGGCGTGGCCGGCATCGTCTTCTACGGCGTCCTCTGGGCAGCCGCCGGCGCCGACACCCTCGCGCTCACGTTCCACCGGTCGTTCAACACGCTGATCCACCTGTTCCAGGTGCTGCTGATCATCGGCCCCCCGATCGCGCTGGTGGTGACCCGCCGCATCTGCATCGGCCTGGAGCGAGCGGACCTGGACCTCGCCGAACACGGGATGGAGACCGGCCGGGTCGTCCGCCTGCCGGAGGGCGGCTACGTCGAGGACCATCGCACCCTCACCCCCTACCGCCGCTGGGCCCTCGCCGGCCACACCCACGCCGTACCGGAGGCACCCACCGGCTTCAAAATCTCCCTGGTACGACGCCTCCGCTTCCGCCTCGCAACCCTCTTCGACGACCCCCGCTGACGAGCGCCGCCCGGCCGTCGGTCACCCGACGACCGGACAGGTGCGCTCTAGGCCCCGCAGCGGCGGGGCTGGACACCGGCGATGCCCTCGGTGTTGCCTTCCCAGATCCAGCCGGTGAGATTCGGAGTGCTGAGATCCCTCGCGTAGAACCAGCGGTGGCCGAACTCGTTGAACTTGTAGCAGAGGATGTTCGCCTGGCCGGATCGGTGGTCCTTGACGGCACACGCGGCACCCGGGCCGGTGTGGTAGGCCGAGTCCGGCTTCGCGATCAGAACGCTGTTCGGGGAGTTGTCGGGGAAGGACTGGCTGCAGTCGATCGCGTGCGCCGAACTGACGTTGATGACAGCAAGCGACGAGGCAGCCAAGGCTGTTCCGGCGACCACGCGGCCGATGTTTACCAACCTGCTCATGATGTGCTCCTTCAGGGCGTTGGTTCCTGCTCGGTGGAGCGACTCAATCAGCCGGCGCTTCGAAAAAGCTTCGGAAAACCTTGAGACACCGGCCGAGAACATACCAAAGGGTATGGAGCTGGTGATCACTCCTGTGGGGGAGCCGGGTCGGCCGCCGGCGGGAGGTCCTCGGCTGGGTTGATGTCTAGCCTCACGACGGGGTGTTCGGTCGCCCGGATGCCTGTCGACGACGGGAGCCGGCATGCGGGGCAGTGGTGCGCAAGAGGTGTCACCGATGATCAGAGCGGCGGCGTACGGCGTTCCGCTGTGCGTCCTGCCTTCCGCGGGGTGGCGGATCTGGCACCTCGGTTGGGGGCCCGAACTGCCGGCAGCTTGTGCTCGGATGGGGTGGATCGAGCCGTACTACGTGGCCTCGTTGTCGGTTGTGTCGCTGGGGGTGGCCTTGCTCACGATCGGTTTGGTCCGGCCCTGGGGCGAGGTGTATCCGCGCTGGATGCCTCGTCTGGGTGGTCGTCGGGTGCCGATCGCCGCGGCCGTCGTACCGGCATGTGCAGGGGTGGTCTTTGCCTTCGGCATGTATGGCTGGGGCGGGCTGAATCAGTTGTTCGGCTTCTACCAACCCGTCGTTGACCAGAGCTGTCCAGCGCCGCCCACCGAGGGCAGGTATGGCTGGGTTGTGATCGCGGCCTATGCGCCACTGCTGATGTGTGGCCCGCTCCTTGCTGTTGTCACGCACGCCTACTACCGGCGCCGCGCTGCCGAGAAGTCAACGACCACAGGGTCGGCATGGTGACGAGCAAGGCCGGTTGGACGGTCGTAACGCTGATGGCCGCGGCCGCTGGCACGCCGTGGGTCGGGTTGCGCAGTGCGTTGGGGGCCGGAGTCTGCACGGCTGCCGGCGTGGCGGCTTTGGTGGTCGTGCCGGTCAGACGGACGCTCCTCGGTCTGACAGTGGGGGCAGCGGTCACGTCGATCCTGTTGACGCTTCTGCTTGGTGGTCCCGCAGGACCGGCTCAAGGGGTGGCCGCTACGGTCGAAGCGGCGAGCCTGTTGCTGCTGATCGCCTTGTCGGCCAGGCTGCTGAACATCTTCGCGGCCGTCGTCGCCTGCACTGCTGGGAGCCTGGCGCTGGCCATGCTGGTACTGCGCTCCGCCACCGGCGGAGCCCGGCCGGAGAACCTTGGCCTAGGGCTCTTCGGAGTCGTCCTCGCGGCCGGTGCGATCGCTGCGGGTGTGGCCATCCGGCACCGCGAGCGGGCCCGTGAACGGCTCGCGGCCGAGGCGCGGAAGGCCCAGCGGGTGGAGCTGGCCAAGGAACTGCACGACTTCCTGGGCCACGACTTGAGCGGGATCCTGGTGCAAGCTCAGGCTGCGAGATCGGTCGCCGGCCGGAACACCGACCAGCAGCGAGTGGCTCTGCGCGGCATCGAGGAAGACGCTCTGCGGGCACTCTCGACGTTGGAGCACACAGTCCGCACGCTGTTCGGCGACGGTCGGCGCCCGGCACTCCTGTCCTCCCAGGACGCCGACGCCGGGACACGACCGACCTCTGGCCTTCGCGACCTTCCGGCACTGGTACGCCGGTACAACGACACGGGGACGCCCGCTACTCGTCTGACCCTCGCAGAGGGCCTCATCGACCACGTCGATCCGAAGCTTGGCGCGACTGTGTTCCGCGTCGTGGTGGAAGCTCTCACCAACGTCCGCCGACATGCTCGCGCCGCAACGTCTGTGACGGTCATCGTGACCTGTCCGCCGTCAGGTAGCGGACTCTCCGTCGAGATCACCGACGACGGCGCCGGTCCGCCCGGCCGAGGAGCAGGCCGCAGTTCCTCAGGCGTCGGCCTGGCCGCCTTGCGTGAGCGCGTCGAGGCGGTGGGCGGAGTCCTGGTCGCGGGACCGCTAGCCGAATCCGGCTGGCGACTCAGCGGACACTTCCCTGATTGTGCGGGTCATCCTGGTGGCTGAGCCTACGAGGATCGTCATCGCCGACGACCAGGGCCGGGTACGCATGGGCTACCGGCTCATCCTCGACGCACAGCCCGACATGCAGGTCGTCGGCGAGGCGGTTGACGGCGCTGATGCGCTCCGGCTGGTGCATCGGCACCGCCCCGACCTGGTGATCGCCGACATCCGGATGCCGCCACCTGACGGCCTCGAGCTGACCCAGATCTTGACTGGTCCGGAGTTCGGTGCCGCGGTTCGGGTCATCGTCGTCACCACCTTCGAGGTCGATGAGTACGTCCACGCGGCGTTGCGCAACGGTGCCAGCGGATTCCTCCTGAAACGATCCGGTCCAACCCTGCTCATCGAGGCCGTCCGGGCTGCGATGAGTGGTGACACGCTGATCAGCCCGCAGGTGACGGTGCGGCTCCTCGAGCAGCTTCGCGGACCTGCGGTACGGCGGGGGAGCGCCGTACCGTTGACTCGACGTGAGGAGGAAGTCGCGTCGCTGGTTGCCCGTGGGCTCAGCAACGGAGACATCGCAGCCGAGCTGTTCATCTCAACCGGAACGGTCAAGACCCACGTCGCGAGTATCCAGCGCAAGGTCGGCGCGGCCAATCGCGTCGGAATCGCCGCCTGGGCGTGGGAGAGTGGACAGGTCCAGCGATCCAGCTGACGATGTCGCCTTGGCGCTCCGGCGTCGGTGGTAGCCGGCCGCTCGTGGTCCCGGTCCGATCATCGTGGTGCCTTGACTTGACGGGAGCGCCACGCGGCGACGGCAAAAGCTGGTCCACCGATGAGCGACCACGGGCCAGGACCGGCGATCCGGATCAGCAGTGCGGGTTCGGCCACCGCGATCAACAGTGCCTGTGCGGACAGCAGTACGGCGGCTGTCCAGCAGAGCGTCAACGAGGTCTTCCGCCAGCTCGACGGCCGCCGTACCAGCATCAGTGCGCCGAGTGCGAACCCGAGCGCAGCTGCCGAGATCGCGACACCACCGACGAGGTAGGCGCTCAGCGGAGTCTCCGGGCTGTTCAGCCAGCCGACCGTATAGATCGACAGGTGTGCGATTGCCAGCCCGGTCGCCATAGCTGCAGCGAGATAGCCCGATACCCGAGCTGCGGTGGTCATCAGAGTTGCTCCGTTCTCGTACGTATTCACGAGAACCACCCTGGTCGCATCCGGCCGCAGCGCCATCAGCCTCCAGGCAGAGATACCACCATCACCCGGTCTTCGTAGTCCCTCCATCGACAGATGTGGGCGCGGTCGCTCGTTCGATCCGTGGCACGCTCCATAGCAGGACCAGACCTGTCCCCAGCATGAGGAAAGACAGGTAGCGGAGCTGGCTGTCGAGTGCGAGTTCAGTTCCCGGTGCCGTCGAGTGGAAGTACCATACCGTACAGTATGGTGATGGTTCCCTTATCTCAACGGGCTGAGGTTGTTGGCCGGCCGCCGGCTCGGTGGGCGGTGTGGTGTGCGTACGCCGTACCGTGGATGATCCTGCCGACGGCGCTGTGGCGGCTTCCGATCGCGTTCGGGTTCGCGATGGGGATGGTGGATCCATCGGCGCCGCCGTGGGCCTGGTGGGCGGTCCCGTACACGCTTGGCCTGATCGTGCTCATCGAGGTCCTTGCGGTTCTTACGGTGGGCCTCGTTGCACCCTGGGGAGAAGCGGTGCCGCGATGGTTGCCGTGGGTCGGCGGCGTGCGAGTGAATCCCAGAGTGGTCACGGCCGCCGCCGTGATCGGGGGATTGGCGCTCTCGGTGCTGTGGATCAGTGACCTGATCAGGTGGTTGCTTGGTGATCGGGTGGAGTTCAGGTCGGGCTGGTGGGAGACGATCGCACTAGTGGCGCTGCTGACTCATGTGGCATGGGGGCCGCTGCTGCTCGCGGTGACGGTCGACTACTGGCGTCGACATCGAGAGGGCTAGCGGGTAGTTGATTGAGCCGTTGCCGGCGCCGCAGCGCTTCATTGGAGCCGGCCAATGAAGGAGCGTCGCCAGGTCATTGGCGGTGGATGTGTGTGGGCAAGTTGAGTGTGCAACCAGCCCACAAACAGCCCACACATCTCTTGTATATAAGGGCTTCTGAGCTCAAAAACTGTCGGTGGGGGTGTCTAAGCTTTGGGGTATGGAGATCTTGGCGATGCCCCCGGTGTACACCCAGAGCAGCAGCGAACTGCTGACGCGCCTGGACACCATTCAGGCCGCCAAGGCACTGCTGAAGGCCGACGAGCTGCAGACCATGGGCCGGCTGGAAGAGATGGGCGCAGCCCAGGAGATGGGTGCCCGGGACATGGTCGAGCTGGTCTCGGAACGCTACCGGCTCGACCGTCGCGAGGTCCGTAAGGATCTCGCGTTCACGGTGGCTCTGCGCAAGTACCCGCTGGTGGCAGCCGCGATGGCTGATCCCACCGACCCGGAACGGGCTGCGGTGGTGCGCCCTGACCTGGCCAAGATCATCGTGGGGACCCTGGAGAAGGCACCCTCGACGGTGCCGGTTGAGACCCTGACCGTGGCCGAGGAACAGATGGTCAAGATGGCCGGCATCTCGAACCCCCGCGAACTCGCCAAGTTCGGGCAAGACGTACTGGCCAGACTCGACACCGACGGCCCCGAACCAGCCGAAGACGAAGCCGCCGCGAAAGAGTACCTGCGGCTGCGGCAGACCGCGGGTGGGGTGAAGTTCACCGGGTTCCTGGCCGGTGCCAGCGGCGAACAGCTCAAGACCCAGATCCACCAAGGATCCAAGCCCCACAAGACCATCGACGGCGAACGCGACCCCCGCACCCAGGACCAGCGGCAGGCTGACGCGTTCAAGGCGACCATGGACGCCGCCGCGGGCAACCCCGACCATCCCGGCGTCCCGCACCTGACGGTCACCATCGACTTCAACGATCTCAAAGCGGCCCTGGCCGCTTTCGGCGGCGGGACCGGCAACAGTGCGGGTGGTGCGGTGGGTGAGTTGGTGTTCGGAGACAACCTGTCCGCCGGTGCGGTCCGGCTTCTCGCCTGCGACGCCGCGGTGTTGCCGATCGTGCTGGGTGGTGACTCGCAGCCGTTGGACGTCGGCAGGGAGCAGCGGTTCGTGAACCGGTACATTCGCCGGGCGTTGAACAAGCGGGACAAGGGATGTGTGGTGTGTCAGGCACCGCCGTGGATGTGCCATGCCCATCACCTGACCCATTGGGCCGAAGGCGGTCCGACCAGCCTGCAGAATCTCGCGTTGTTGTGTTCTGCCCATCACCGCGCGGTCCACAACGGTCAATGGGCGATCTCGATCACCGCAGCCGGTGTCCAGGTCACCCGCCCGTCCTGGGCCGATCCGCCACCCGTCACCGACCGCGCCGCGATCGCCGCCCTGATCGACTGGGTCACCCCTGCCCCCGACAGCAGCGCCTGTGCGAGCGGCGCTACTGCGAGCGGCGCTACTGCGAGCGGCGCCAGTGCGAGCACGACCGGTGTCAGCAGCAACCCGACCCACGCACAGCCACGTCGGCTCCCCGCCGCCAGCATCCTACCCGACCCGGCGCGGGCCGCCGACCGCGAAGCCTTCCGGGCTCAACTGCTCGCTCACGCACCCAGCAACTTCGACCCCTGGGGCACCAACGCCACCTCAACAACCGGACCGCCGTAAACCC
>NZ_SMKA01000156.1 GCF_004348455.1 Kribbella albertanoniae | reverse complement strand
GACAGTTGGTGATCAGGTCGGTGGCGAGCAGCGACGGGGCCGGGGCCGAGGTGGCGGACTGCAGGCAGATGCCGGCGGTACCGGACTCGCGGTGCACGAAGGTCGAGGTGATGTGGCCGGGCATGCCGCCGTCGTGGCCGACGAAGAGGTTGTCGCCGCGGCGGAAGAGCATGAAGCCGAGGCCGAAGGCGAGTTGCCAGCGGGCGGTGTCGGCCATGATCTGGACCTGGCACATCTCGTCCAGGGTGTCCTTGGACAGCACCTCGGAGACCGGGTTCGCGATGAACATCGCCCACTTCGCCAGGTCTTCCGCCGTACTGGCGAGACCGCCGCAGGCCGCCATCGCCTTGATGTCCAGCAGCGGTTCACGGACCGGTACGTCGGAGAACGGCGGCACGTAGTAGCCGGTCGCGGCCGGACCGCCGTCCATCCCGACCGTCGTCCGGCGCATCTCCAGCGGATCGAGGATCCGGGCCTTGATCGCGTCGTACCAGGGCTTGCCGTCGAGGCGGGCGACGACCTCGCCGAGCAGCGAGTAGACCAGGTTCGAGTAGTGGAACCGGTGGTGCGGTTTGCCGATGCGGTCGGCGTCGTTCCAGCCCGCGACGAGTTCTTCACGGTCGGGGAACTTCATCAGGTCCCAGACGTCACCGACCGGCTCGCGCTGCATGCCGCTGGCATGGCTGAGCATCTGCCGCAGGGTGACGCCACCGTGCTTGCTCTCCGGAACGTGCGTCTCAAGCGGGTCGTCCAGGCTGAGCTTGCCCTCGTCGCGCAGCGCGAGGATGGCGACCGCCGTGAGCGTCTTGCTCTGGGAGGCGATCAGGAACTGCGAGTCCGCGGTCGGCGGCACTCCCGGGGTGTCCAGATCGGCGGAGCCCGCGCCGTGCGACCAGACCAGCGACCCGGCGCGGGCGACAGCGCCCACCACTCCGGGGACGCGGCCGGTGGACTGGCGGTCGGCGACAAGTCGGGTCAGGGCGGTTTGCGTCGGTGCGGCGAGTTCGGTCACGACAGTCGACAATAAGCGAGCGAGATGACAAAAGGCAGAGCCCCCGGCCTGCCGAGTATGCAAGGCTGGTTGTGTGCGCATAGCGGTGCTCGGTCCTCTCGCGATGTGGGCGGCCGACGGGACTCCGCTCGACGTCCGTGGTGTTCGCCTGCGCGGACTGCTCGCGCGGCTCGCGCTGAGTGCGGGGAAGCCGGTCAGCGTCGAGACGCTCGTCGACGGCCTGTGGGGGACGGCGGCGCCCAGTGCCAACGCGCTGCAGTCGCTGGTGTCCCGGTTGCGGTCGAGCCTTCCGGCGACCGAGTCGAGCATCTCCATCCAGTCCGGCCCGGCCGGCTACACGCTGACCATCGGTGCAGACTGTGTCGACGCCCAGCAGTTCGAAGACCTGGTACGGCGTGGCCGCGCGCTGCTCGGGTCTGATCCGGAGCAGGCATACACACTGCTCACCCAGGCCGACAAACTCTGGCGGGGCGAGGCCCTCGCCGACCTGCGCGACCTCCCGTTCGCGGCGATCGAAGCGGACCGTCTGACTGAGCTCCGGCTCGGTGCGGCTGAGGACCTGGCCGAGGCCGCGGTCAGCTGCGGCCGGGCCCGCGACCTGATCACCGAGCTCGAGCACCTCGCGGCCACCCACCCGCTCCGCGAACGCCTCCACGAGCTGCTGATCCGCGCCCTGTACGCCGATGGCCGCCAAGCCGAGGCACTGTCGGCGTACGAGCGTGTCCGTACGACGCTCGCCGACGAGCTCGGCGCGGATCCGGGCGCGCGGCTGCGGGAGGTTCATGTCGCGGTTCTGCGCGGTGATGCGGTCGATCCGGTCGCGGTCTCGACTCCCGCGCCGAAGCTGTCCGGGCCGCGGAGCAATCTGCGCGCCCCGCTCACCAGCTTCGTCGGTCGCCGTGAGGACGTCGCCGAACTCAGCCGGCTGCTGAGCAACGGCACCCGACTGGTCACCATGGTCGGCCCCGGCGGCGCCGGGAAGACCCGGTTGGCGACCGAGACCGGCCGGACCCTGGTGGAGCAGAGCGGTGACGGCATCTGGTTCGTTGAGCTTGCGCCACTCGGCGACGCGGCCGACGTTGCCCCCGCCGTACTGTCCGCGTTGGGCGCCAGCGAGTACGTCGATCTGACGCCACCGTCGAGTCTCGTACCCAAGCAGATGCGGGCGAGCCGGGCCGCGACCGATCGGCTGGTCGAGGTGATCGCGGACCGCCGCGTCCTGCTCGTCCTCGACAACTGCGAGCACTTGGTCCTGGAGGTCGCCGGCCTGGTCGACTCGCTGCTCGCGGCCTGCCCGCGGTTGCGGGTGCTGACCACAAGTCGCGAACCGCTCAGCATCCTCGGCGAGCACCTGCACCAGGTCGGGCCACTGGGACTGCCACCCGAAGACGCATCGACCGACGAGTATCCGGCCATGCAGCTGTTCGTCGACCGGGCTCGCGCCGTACGACCGGACTTCGCCTTGACCGACGCGAATCGTGCCGCCGTCGCCGAGATCTGCCGACGGCTCGACGGTATGCCGCTGGCGATCGAGCTCGCCGCGGCCCGGCTGCGCGCACTCACTCCGGAGCTGATCGTGGATCGGCTTGCGGACCGGTTCCGCTTGCTGACCAGCGGTTCGCGGACGGCCTTGCCCCGGCACCAGACCTTGCGCGCGGTCGTCGAGTGGAGCTGGGATCTCCTCGATGCCGACGAGCAGGCAGTGGCTCGCCGGCTCTCACTGTTCTCCGGCGGAGCCTCGCTGGATGCCGCCGAGCAGGTCTGCAGCGACGACGACTTACCGTCGGAGGCGGTGCTCGGCGTACTGGCTTCACTTGTCGACAAATCGCTTGTCGAAGCGGTCGCCGGTGAGCGGTCGGTGCGGTACCGGATGCTCGAGACAGTTCGCGCGTACGGCGCTGAGCAGCTCGCGGCCGCTGGTGAGCGAGATCGGTTCCGGAAGGCGCACACCGAATACTTCCAGCGGTTGTTGCGGAAGGCCTGGCCGAACCTTCGGACCCGATCGCAGGTCGAGTGGATCGCCCGGCTGAAGGCGGACCACGACAACCTGACCGACGCACTGCGCAGTGCGATCGACTCCGGTTCGGCGCGGGCCGCGGTGCAGATGGTGTCCGTGCTCGCCGAGCTCTGGAACATGAGCGGCCGCCCGTCCGAGGCCGTCGGCTGGATGCGCGCAGCGCTCGCCGTACCAGGGCCGAGTGTGCCGGTCGAGCGCGCGATGACGCTGATGATGCTTGCCTTCGGCACCATGTCGACCGAGGAGGACTCGGCGGCGATGATCCCCAAGGCGATGCGCTGCCTGGCCGAGGTCCGGCTGCTGTCGCGGAAGCACGCGTCCGTCACCGACTCGGCCGTCGGCCGGTTCACCAACGCGATGTGGGCAGCGCTCCGGCGGGACACCTCGGCGGCGTTCCTCGAGCTCGAAGCAGCGCGTGATCATACGGATCCGTGGACCCGGCACATGGCCGCGCTGCTGCTCGCGATGTTCCGCGACAACGAGGGCGAACCCGTTCAGATGGACGCCGATCTGGGCGTCGCACTCGCGGGGTTCCGCGAGCTCGGTGACCGCTGGGGTACGTCGATGGCGCTGCGTGGAATGGCCAGTCTGCAATCCGCTCGCGGTGATCACGAGGGTGCGCTGGCCTCGCTCGAGGAGTCGATGAGTCTGTTCGAGGAGCTCGGCGCCACCGAGGGGATCGGGCAGCTGCTCGGTTCGGCGGCGATCAGCCGGCTCGAGCTCGGTGATCTCGAGGGAGCCCGGGCAGTTCAGCAGCAGGCACTCCGGATCGCCGAGGAGAACGGCTCCCGCGAGGGCGAGGCGATGTCGCTGTTCGGCTTCTCCCGGATCGAGCTACGGGCCGGTCGGCTCGACGAAGCGAAGGAGCTGATCGAGCGCGCTCGGGCGATGCTCAGCGAGAACTACGAGCAACTGGCACCGCACGGTACGGCGATGCTGATGGCGCAGTCCGGCCGGGTCGATCTGCGGCGGGGTGACCTCGAATCGGCCCGGGCGTTGAACCGGGAGGCGGTCGCGATCGGAATGTCCAGCTCGGATATGCCGATCACCGCGACGATCGTCGAGACCACGGCCGAGGTCGACCTCGCGTTCGGCGAGGCGGAGCTCGGCGCGCGCACGCTCGGTCTCTCGGCGGCTCTGCGCGGGATGCGCACCGTGCCGGACGGCGACGTCCGCGCCGTCATCGAGCAGCTGCGTGAGGCGCTCGGTGACGACGCGTTCGAGACCGCGTACGGCGCTGGTGCGGCGATGACGCGCGATGACGCCCTCGCCGAACTGCGCAAGCGGTTCAGCTCGTCATGAGCTGAACCGCCAGCTCCTGCAGGGATTTCTGCACCTTCTGCTCGGGCGGCCGCGGGTCGGCGAGCATCCAGTCGTAGATGACCGCGTTCACCGCCCCGAAGAAACTCAGACCGACGAACCGGAAGTCCCGGCGCTCGATCTCACCCTTGGCCGCCGCGCTCTCGCCGAGGTCACGCACACCCGCGATCAGCAGATCCCGGAACGCGATCCGCTGCTCCTCGACGGCCGGGCTGGTCCCGACCACCTCGACGAACGAGATCCGCGCTCGGCGCAGATCGGCCATGATGGTTTTCAGATAGCTGTCGACCGCTGCCGTGATCCGTTCCTTCACCGGCCGGCCGTCGGTCCGCCGGATCGCGTCGCCGGTGTTCCGCACCGTCAGCTCGATCACCTGCGCGTGCACCGCGAGCAGCACGGCTTCCTTGTTCTGGAACTCGTGGTAGAAGTGCCGCGTGGACACTTTCGCCTGTGTGCACAGGCGTTCCACCGATGTCGCCGGATACCCTTCGGTCCCGAACAACTCCACCGCGGCGGCCAGTAATCGCTCCCGGCGCGCTGCCTTCCACTCCTCGACCGATCGCCCGGAATAACGGCGTACGGAGGGTTCCCTCATCACACCTCTTGTCGCTACCCCGTGCCAGATCCCGGACATCCTATCCACCCTTCGGCGGGACAGGAACCGGCACGGGGTCCGACGTCAGTTCATCGACTCGTAGCCGGTCCCACCGTCGAGCAGTTCCCGGACGATGTCGAGGTGTCCGAGGTGCCGCGCGGTCTCCTCGATGAGGTGACACAGCACGTACCGCACCGAGGCCTGACCGCTGTCCCGCACGACCGCACGCTCGACATCACCGAGGTCCATCGCCGCGACGACGGCGTTCGATCGCGCGTTCTCCGCCTCGTACTCGTCGAGCAACTGCGCCAGCGGTACGTCGTCCACCAGCATCTCGGCATCGGGGTGGCCATCCGGTGTCCACGGGGTCTGCCCGGTGTCTGGAACCCCGGCCAAATTCTGCTGGAACCAGCTGTATTCGACCCACCGCAAATGCGCGACCAGGCTGGCAACATTCGTCAATGGGGAAGTAGGAAGCACCACGCGATGCGCGTCCACCTCACTCAGCCCCTCACACTTCACCCGCACCAGCGAGCGAAGGTGGTCGAGCCAGCCGACGAGCTGAGTGCGCTCGTCACCGGTCAAGGGTGGTCTCATGCAGTCTCCTCAAGTTTGGTGTAGCCGGTACGGCCATCGATCAGTTCACGAATGATGTCGAGGTGCCCGACATGGCGGGCGGTCTCCTCGATCAGGTGGCAGAGCACGTACCGCAACGAGGCGGGCTCGCCGTTCCCGGTGCCCTGTTCGAGCGCGTCGAGCGAGAGGTTGGCGATCGCTTCGTTGGAGCGTGCACACTCCGCGTCGTACTCGTCGAGAAGTTGGGCGATCGGTACGTCGTCGACCAGCATCTCGGCATCGGGATGCCCGCCCTCGGTCCACGGGGTCTGACCGGTGTCGGGGACACCGAGCACGGAGAGCTGGAACCAGGAGTACTCGTTCCAGCGCAGGTGGGCGACGAGGCCGGCCGGTGTCATCAGTGGTGACGTCGGAACAACGTTGCGGTGGGCATCTTCTTCGGACAGCCCGGTGCATTTCATCCGGACGAAGGAACGCTGGTGATCGAGCCATCCGATCAACTGGTCGCGCTCAGGTGCGGTCAAAGCCGGACGCGGTACTTCGGTCATGCGAAAGCTCCTGTAACTGGGAGCCACCCGACCTCAACCGCGGGCACGGCGGACGGGCAGCGCGACGGTTCGGCACAACATCGCACTCACCTCCTTCCGCGTAGGGCAGCACCGTACAACGCGGCGCGGTCCACCCGCGAAGGATTATTCGAGGCGGACCTGTGCCACTCACCAAGTGGCTTCGGCGGGGGTTTTCGACCGGCTGCTGAGCGTGGCGGCGGGGGCGCTCAGCGAGTTGGTCAGTGGGGGCGGTCCGCGTAATGGCAAGCTGGGGGACACAGCGCCCGCCTGCGTGAAGGGGTTCGACGTGGATCCACGGTTTGACCGGCCGCTGTACACGCGTGCCGAGGTGGCGCTGCATCTGGGGCTGCCTGCGACGACGCTCGGCGACTGGTTGCGGTCGGGGGCGCTGGCGGCCGGTTCGGGTGGGCGTGGGGAGCCGACGATCACCTTCGCCGGGCTGGTCGAAACCCACATGCTGCGGCAGCTTCGGCGTACTGGGTTGTCGCTGCAGGCGATCGGCGAGGCCGCCGTGGCGCTGCGGTCGCGAGCCGGCCGGCAGTACCCGCTGGCCTGGGCCGGGCTTGCGCATGACGGTCGCGATCTGTTGATCGAGATCGCCGCTGAAGGGCGTGAAGCCGGTTGGGAACGCATCCGCGACAGCCAGGGCGGACTGCCTGGCGTCCTGCGCCGAGGCTCGGCGGCGATCGGCTGGTCCGACGACGGGTACGCCGCCACCCTGCGCCTCGTCATCTACCACGACATCGACGTCATCGTGGATCCGTCGCAGTCCCGCGGTCAGCCCGTCATCGCCGGCTCCGGCATCCGGGTCGAGGACGTCCTCGACCGCATTCGCACGGGAGCGTCGTACCGGGAGATCGCCAGTAAGTTCGACCTCGAGGACTTCGAGGTGGAGGCGCTCGTCCGTCCGCACATCCGGCCGCCGGCCTTCCGTAGATCTCCCTCGGCCGAACCCCAGGATCCGCT
The DNA here is from genome assembly GCF_004348455.1 of Kribbella albertanoniae. Lineage (GTDB taxonomy): Bacteria > Actinomycetota > Actinomycetes > Propionibacteriales > Kribbellaceae > Kribbella > Kribbella albertanoniae. The sequence continues at coordinate 14,379 of NZ_SMKA01000156.1, read as the reverse complement.
GATCTAGCGATACAGCGTCTATCGGTACAGCGCGAGTGCTCCAGTCAATGAGTCGACGGCCTGCCGCGGACCGTGGATCGCGAGCCCGAGGTACTCGACGTCCTCCGGCTTGGTGCCGGCCAAAGTGTCGCTGAACTGCTGGTACGTCCTGGCCTGTTGAGCGATCTGGTTCATGTCATGCACGATCACGTCGTCGCGGGCCGCGGCCTGCGCCCGCAGTTCGTGCAGTCGTTCGGCCGTCGCCTTCAGCACCGGGATCGGGTACGCCGACATGCCGGTGTGCGGGTTCCCGCCGGCGTCCACGGTGTCGGGGCCGACCGTTTCGTCGTGCCGGTGACCCAGACCGACCCCGAGTAGTGCAGCGGTATTGAGGGCGACCCCGATCGGGGCATCGGTCGAGATCACGACCACGATCTTGTTCGTCAGCACTGCGCGAATCTAACCCGACGTACAAGGGTTCACTTGCTCAGCCGAATATCGTTCGGTGGATCTGCGAAAATCGTGGCCATGGACGAACTTGATACGGCGTTGCTGCGGATCCTGCAGAACGATGCCCGCCGCACCAACCGCGACATGGCTGCCGACCTCGGCATCGCCCCGTCCACCTGCCTGGAACGCATCCGCACCCTCCGCGAGCGCGGGGTGATCAGCGGCTACCACGCCGCCGTCGACCTGAAGGCGATCGACCGTGCGATGCAGGCGATCATCTCGATCAAACTGCGGCCGCAGGCGATGGCCGTCGCGACCGCCTTCCAGGACTACGTGATGCAGCTCCCGCAGACCCTCGACATGTTCATGGTCTCCGGCGCCTCCGACTTCCTCGCCCACGTCGCCGTCAAGGACGCCCAAGCACTCCGCGACCTGGTCCTCGACCTCGCCAAACGCCAAGAGATCGCCGACATCCGCAGCTCAGTGGTCTTCGAACACCACCACCGAACCACGGTCCTCCCGCTCTGAGGTCAGCGGTTGTCTTTGATGCGTTTGGCTTTGCCTAGTGAACGTTCGAGGGCGTGGGGGTCGAGGATCTCGACGGTGGCGGTGACGCCGACGCGGTCCTTGATCCGGCGGGACAGTACGGCGGCCGCGGTGGCTCGGTCGGTGAGGTCGGGGGCTGCTTCGACCTGGACGGTGAGTTCGTCCATCCGGCCGGGGCGGGTGAGGACGCAGAGGTAGTGCGGGGTGAGGCCTTCGACGAGCAGGATCTGTTCTTCGATCTGGGTGGGGAAGACGTTTACGCCGCGGACGATCATCATGTCGTCGGTACGGCCGGTGATCTTCTCCATCCGGCGCATGCCCGGCCGCGCCGTACCGGGGAGGAGGCGGGTCAGGTCGCGGGTGCGGTAGCGGATGACCGGGAAGGCTTGTTTGGTCAGGGTGGTGAAAACCAGCTCGCCCTCGGAGCCGTCGGGCAGGACTTCGCCGGTCACCGGGTCGATGATCTCCGGGTAGAAGTGGTCCTCCCAGATGTGCAGGCCGTCCTTGGACTCGACGCATTCCTGCGCGACACCTGGGCCCATCACCTCGGACAGTCCGTAGATGTCGACCGCGTGCATGCCGGTGCGTTGCTCGACCTCGGTGCGCATCTGTTCGGTCCACGGTTCGGCGCCGAAGATGCCGATCCGCAGCTGGGTGTCGTGCGGATCCAGGCCGCGGCGTTCCATCTCGTCGATGATCGCGAGGAAGTACGACGGGGTGACCATGATGATCCGGGCGCCGAAGTCGCGGATCAGGTCGACCTGCCGCTCGGTCATCCCACCCGAGACCGGTACGACGGTGCAGCCGAGCCGCTCGGCGCCGTAGTGCGCACCGAGCCCTCCCGTGAACAGGCCGTAGCCGTAGGCAACGTGACAGATATCGCCGGCCCGACCACCGGCGGCGCGGATCGACCGGGCCATCAGGTCGGCCCAGGTATCGATGTCCTGCTTGGTGTAGCCGACGACTGTCGGGCGTCCCGTCGTCCCCGACGAGGCGTGCACCCGCGCAACCTCGGACTGCGGCACGGCGAACATTCCGAACGGATAGTTGTCCCGCAGATCCTTCTTGCCGGTGAACGGTAGCCGGCTCAGATCGGACAACTCCCGCAGATCACCGGGCGCGAACCCAGCCTCGTCCAGCGCCTTGCGATAGTGCGGCACCTTCTCGTACGCCGTACTGATCGTTGCCTGCAGCAATGACAGCTGACGGGACCGGAGCTCGTCGACGGACAGCCGCTCGCCGGCATCCAGCAACTCCTCGGGGCACGCATCACCGAGCATCTTCAGTACTCCCGCGATCAGGGCCGAGCGAGCAGGGTCGCGATGCCCTGCCCGACGCCGATACACATGGTGGCGAGCGCGTACCCGGCGTCGCGGTGGCGAAGCTCCAGGGCGGCGGTGAGGGCGAGGCGGGCGCCGGACATCCCGAGAGGGTGACCCAGGGCGATGGCGCCGCCGTTCGGGTTGACGTGCTCGGCGTCGTCGGGGAGGCCGAGCTCACGCAGGACTGCCAACGACTGCGAGGCGAAGGCCTCGTTCAGTTCGATCGCGCCGAGATCGGACAGCGCGACACCGGTCCGGTCGAGCAGCCTGCGGGTGGCGGGCGCAGGCCCGATTCCCATGATCCGAGGCGGTACGCCGGCCGTCGCGGTAGCGACGATCCGGGCCAGCGGCGTGACGCCGAGCCGCTCGACCATCTCGCCGCTCATCACCAGCAGGGCGGCCGCGCCGTCGTTCACACCGGACGCATTGCCCGCGGTGACCGTGCCACCGTCCCGGAACGGCGTTCTGAGTCCGGCCAGCGCTTCGAGGGTCGTCTCGCGCGGGTGCTCGTCAGTGTCGACGACGGTCACCGCGCGACGCTTGCCCGGAATCTCGACCGGCACGATCTCCTCGGCCAGCCGGCCGTTCGCCTGGGCCTTGGCCGCGCGCTGCTGACTGCGCAGGGCGAACAGATCCTGGTCCTCGCGGGAGATGTTGTAGTCGGCGGCAACGTTCTCCGCGGTCTCCGGCATCGAGTCGATCCCGTACTGCGCCTGCAGCACCGGGTTCACGAAGCGCCAGCCGATCGTGGTGTCGAACACCTCGGCCTGCCGGGAGAACGCAGTAGTTGCCTTAGGCATCACAAAAGGTGCCCGCGACATCGACTCGACGCCACCCGCGATCAGTACGTCGTTGTCCCCGGCAATGATCGAACGAGCGGCGTACGCCAGTGCGTCCAGACCGGACCCGCAGAGCCGGTTGATCGTCGTACCGGGAACCTCCACCGGCAGACCGGCCAGCAGCACGGCCATCCGGGCCACGTCGCGGTTGTCCTCGCCGGCCTGGTTCGCGCAGCCGAGCACGACATCGTCGATCAGCGCGGGCTCGAGAGTGGCGTGCCGGCCGAGCAGGGCGCGGATCGCGTGCGCGGCCAGATCATCCGGGCGGACGGTCGCGAGCGCGCCGCCGTACCGGCCGATCGGCGTCCGGACTCCGTCGACCAAGAACGCCTCGCGCGTCATGAGGCCCCCTTTCTGGACTGAGGAACGTAGGGAGCGCAGCGACTGGAGAGACGAGGGAAGAAAGGGAACCAGGCCTCATGACCCGCCGCGCGGAGCGCGGCAATGTGCACCGTCATGCCTGCTCCTCAAGGATTGTTCCGGACAGTTGGCGGCTGCGACCGCGGAACTCGGCGATCACGTCATCGCCACGCCGCACTGTCACGTCGTAGATGGCGTTCCGGCCGAAGCTCGTGCGCTCGGCCGCTGTAGCGACAAGCACGTCACCGCGGCGGGCGGGGGCGACGAAGACGATGTCGCACGCCTGGGCGACGGTGACCTTGTTCCGGGAGTTGCAGGCGAACGCGAACGCCGAGTCAGCGAGGCTGAACACGAAGCCGCCGTGCGCGATCCCGTGCCCGTTCACCATGTCGTCCCGCACCGGCATCTCGACCGACGCCGTACCGTCCCCGACGGCTACCAGCCGCATGCCCAAACCGGCGGAGGCGGTGTCTTCCGCCCACATCGCCGCCGCCACGCGGCTCGCCAAGTCGCCCATGCCAGATTGCCCCTTCGGGTGAGGGTTTGTGACACTCTAGCCCCGATTACGTCAATGACTGTAACATCGCCACCATGACCGATCTGCTGGCTGCTCATCGTGACCGTCTCGACGCCGCTCTGACCGCGATCCGCAGTCGCGGCTACCACTCCGCGTTCCCGGAGTCCCCCAGTCCGCGGGTGTACGGCGAGACCGCGGCAGCCGACGGCCAGGCCGCCTTCGAGGCCCACCTCGGTACGGCGTACGCCGTGGAGACCCCCGGGGCTCGCGGCACCGTGGTCACCGAGGAGTCGCCGTTCGGGATCAAGCTCGACGTGTCGTACCCGCGGACGGTCGAGGCCGGTCTGGACGAGCTGCTCGAGGCGTCGCGCAAGGGACTGACCGCCTGGCGCAATGCTGGGGTCGACGGCCGGACCGGCGTGGTCCTGGAGATCCTGGACCGGCTGCACAAGCGCGTGTTCGAGCTGGCCAACGCCGTACAGCACACCAGCGGTCAGGCGTTCGTGATGGCCTTCCAGGCCGGTGGCGCGCATGCGCTGGACCGCGCGCTGGAGGCGGTCGCCTATGCGCACGAGGAGATGAGCCGCTACCCGGCCGAGGCGCTCTGGGAGAAGCCGGCCAAGGGCGACCCGATCCGGATGCAGAAGAACTTCACTGTCACCGGCCGCGGCGTCGCGCTGGTGATCGGCTGCAACACCTTCCCGACCTGGAACTCCTGGCCCGGGCTGTTCGCCTCGCTGGTGACCGGCAACGCGGTCGTCGTGAAGCCGCACCCGCTCGCAGTGCTTCCGCTGGCGATCACCGTCGAGGTCTGCCGTGAGGTGCTCGGCGAGGCCGGCCTCGACCCGAACCTGGTCACCCTCGCCGTCGAGAAGGCCGGTGATGGCCTGGCCAAGCCGCTGGCCACCCGGCCTGAGGTGAAGTTGATCGACTTCACTGGTGGCAGCGAGTTCGGCGACTGGCTGGAGCAGAACGCGACGCAGGCGAGTGTCTTCACCGAGAAGGCCGGCGTGAACGCGGTCATCATCGACTCCACCGACGCCTTCAAAGCCCTGACCGGGAACCTGGCCTTCACGCTCGCCCTGTACTCCGGTCAGATGTGCACCACGACCCAGAACCTCTTCATCCCGGCCGGCGGCATCGAGACCGACGAGGGACACAAGTCGTTCGAGGAGGTCGGTGCCGGGATCGCTGGCGCGATGGGCAAGCTCCTCGGCGACGACGCCCGCGCGGTCGAGATCCTCGGCGGCATCGTCAACCACGCCGTGATCAGCCGCCTCGAGCTGGCCGGCGAGTACGGCGAGGTCGTGCTGGAGTCCCGGGAGATCAAGCACCCGGCCTTCCCGGATGCGGTCGTCCGGACGCCGCTGCTGGTCGCGCTCGAGGCCAAGGACAGCGACGTGTACGGGCGGGAGTGCTTCGGGCCGGTGTCGTTCCTGGTGAAGACCGCGGACACCAAGGAGTCGATCGAGCTGTTCCGGCAGACCGTCACCGAGGGCGGCGCGATGACCGCGGGGATCTACTCGACCGACGCCGGTGTCCTCGACCAGGCCCGCGAGGCCGCACTCGACTCCGGGGTCGCGCTGTCGGAGAACCTGACCGGCCCGGTTTTCGTGAACCAGTCGGCTGCGTTCAGTGACTTTCACGGCACCGGAGCCAACCCGGCGGCGAATTCGACGTACACCGACGGCGCATACGTTGCGAGTCGCTTCCGGGTCATTCAGTCTAGGCGTCATGCCTGACGCTGTCGCTGCCCCGTCCTTGAATGCCCAGACCCTGCAGGAAGCTCTTGCCTACTATGACCGTTGGTTGGCGTTCAATCAGCGCTACCAACGGGTGCCCGGAATCCAGACCGCGGTGTACGCCGACGACGGGGTCGCGTTCTCCGCGGCCTACGGGCTGGCGGACGTCGAGAACGCCGTACCGCTGACCGAGCAGCACCTGTTCCGGATCGCGTCCCACTCGAAGACCTTCACCGCGGTGGCGATCTTCCAGCTGGTCGAGCAGGGGCGGGTGCGGCTCGATGACACGGCTGCGCAGCACGTCACCGAGCTGGTCGGCACGCCGCTCGGTGAGCGCACGGTGCGCGAGCTGCTGGCGCACTCGGGTGGCGTGACGCGGGACAGCGGCGAGGCGGACTGGTGGCAGTTGGCGACCAACTTCCCGGACCGGGACCAGTTGCTCGCCGTACTGCGGGAGTCGCGTTCGGCGGTGTTGCCCGAGAACGATCGCTTCAAGTACTCGAATATCGGCTACGGCCTGCTCGGACTCATCGTCGAGTCCGCGGCCGGTACGTCGTACAACGCGTTCGTGCAGACCGGGATCGTCGACAAGCTCGGGCTGACCGGGCTCGGGCCGGAGCTGGATCCGGCCCGGCTCGGCGAGTACTCAGGTGGGTACAGCGCCCTCTCGTACGCCGAGACGCGCGTGCCGATCGAGCATGTGGACACCCGGGCGCTGGCCGCCGCGACCGGCTTCTTCGGGAACGCGCGTGATCTGGTCACCTACTTCTCCGCGCATCTTCCCGGTGACGACCGGTTGCTGTCGGACCGCTCGAAGCGTGAGATGCAGCATCCGCTCTGGAAGACGGCCAAGGACGACGGAACGCGGTACGGGCTCGGTCTGCAGGTGACGAAGATCGGCGACCGGGACTACTTCGGGCACGCCGGCGGCTACCCGGGGCACATCACCAAGACCTTCGTGGACGGCTCCCGCCGGCTCGCGGTCTCCGTGCTGACCAACGCCATCGACGGCCCGGCCGCCCAGCTCGCCGAGGCTGGCCTGAAGCTGATCGACCTCGCCACGTCGAAGGACCGCGGGGACGCAACCGGCCTGGATCGCTTCGTCGGCCGCTACGCGAACCTGTGGGGAGTCACCGACTTCGCCGTCCTCGGCGGCCGCCTGTACACGATCGACCCCACTGCCACCGACCCGGCCAATGAGCCCCAGCCGCTCGAGGTCGACGGCGACGCGCTGCGCGTCACCGGTGGATCCGGCTATGGCTCGTACGGCGAGTCGTACGGGTTCACGTTCGGTCCGGACGGCACAGTCGAGTCGGTCCGCGGTTCCAGCGGCCTCCTCATGCACCCCGTCGATCGGTTTGCCCTTCCGGAGCGGGTTACCGTCAAGGAGTGACGATCCATGGCGACCACCCGTTCCTGCCGCCCGAGTCCGAGCGCAGTCCGGTACGACGGCTGCGCGGGCGGCTGCCGTCACCGGTCGGACTCTGGACGACGTCGTACGGCGGGAAGCGCGCGGGGCTGACCGTTTCGTCGATGCTGATCGCGGACGGGGAGCCCGCGTTCGTGATCGGGCTGCTCGATCCGGACTCGGACCTGTGGGAAATGTTGCACAAGGCAAAGACCGCCGTGGTGGCCCTGCTCGGCGAACCGCATCAGCAACTGGCCGACGCCTTCGGTTACGTGGCTCCCGCGCCAGGCGGGCCGTTCCGGATGCTCGAGTGGACCGACACCGACTGGGGCCCGGCCCCGGTCGGCGTCACCGCCTGGGCCGGTTGCACCCTCGCCACCCCCGACCCGCCTGAGGTCGGCTGGGCACTCCAGGTCCAGTTGCAGATCGCTCACGTGGAGCTGGCGGCGGACGACGTACCGGCGATTGTCCACCGCCGAGGCCGCTACTTCACTGTCTGACTCCGGATCCGGTCCGCCTGCTGATCCTGCATCTGCTCGCCCTGCACCAGGAAGCGGTGGATCGTGTCCAGCTCGGCGCGGGTGTAGCGGGACAACAGCGCAGTCCCGGCGGGCAGAACGGGGCCGTACACCTGCTCCAGGTGCCGCTCGGCCAGCGGCGTTGTGGTGACCAGAACCCGGCGCCGATCGGCGTCGTCCCTCGTGCGGACGGCGTACCCGGCATCCTCCAGCCGCTCGATGGCGGCAGTCGTCGCCGCCTCGCGATGGTCACCACCGCTGCTCTGCCCGGTTGGCTGAAGCCGGCCAACCGGCTGCTGAAGGCGCTGTCCCGGCTCGGTCTGCAGCTCGGCACGATCCACGTGTTGAGCGTCCCGGGGCGGACGAGTGGCCGGCTCCGCGCCACGCCGGTCTCACCGCTCACCGTGGCCGGGCAGCGATACCTGGTCAGTCCGCTGCCGACTTCGGACTGGGTACGCAACGCCCAGGCGGCCGGCTGGGGCATGCTGGCCGCCGGACGCCGGAGTCGCCGGGTCACGCTGGAAGAGGTGACCGATCCGGTGCTCCGCGAGGACGTGCTGCGGAGGTTTCCGGTCGAGGTGCCGCACGGGGTTCCCTTCTTCATCCGCGTCGGTGCCGTCGCCAGCGCGGACCCCGACGAGTTCGCCGCGGCCGCACCAGGGTGCGTGGTGTTTCTCGTAGTGTGAGGTCATGCGAGCTACCACGATCCACGCGCCGTACGACATCCAGCTCAGCGACGTTCCGGACCCCCGGATCGACGGGCCGACCGACGCGCTCGTGCGGGTCGTTGCCTCGTGCATCTGTGGGTCGGACCTGTGGCCGTATCGGGGTGAGAACAAGATCAGGCCGGGCAGCCGGATCGGCCACGAGTTCGTCGGGATCGTCGAGGAGGTCGGCGCCGAGGTCCGGACTGTCAAACCGGGTGACTTCGTGATCGCGCCGTTCGTGGTCAGCGACGGCACGTGCGCGCACTGCCGGGCCGGCTTCCAGACCGCCTGCGAGAACCTGGTCGGGTACGGCAGCAAGCAGGCCGACGGCGGTCAGGGGGAGTACGTGAAGCTTCCGTACGCCGATGGCACGCTGGTCGCGACTCCGGAACTGCCCGACGAGTCGATGATCCCGTCGCTGCTCACGCTGTCCGACGTGATGGGGACCGGCTGGCACGCCGCCCGATCGGCTCGGGTGAAGGCCGGCGACACGGTGGTCGTGGTCGGCGACGGTGCGGTCGGGCTCTCCGGCGTACTGGCTGCGGCGCGGATGGGCGCCGAGCGGGTGATCGCCCTGTCGCGGCACGAGTCGCGGCAGCAGTTGGCGGTCGAGTTCGGTGCCACGGACATCGTTTCGGAACGCGGGGACGAGGCGCGGGACGCCGTACTGGCGCTGACCGGTGGGGTCGGGGCGGACGCCGTACTGGAGTGTGTCGGGACCGGGCAGTCGATGGAGACCGCGTTCGACGTCGCGCGGGCCGGTGCCACGGTCGGGTTCGTCGGCGTACCGCACGGGGTCGAGGTCCCGATCGGGACGATGTTCCGGCGCAATGTCGGGCTGGCCGGTGGGATGGCGCCGGTCCGGGCGTACCTGCCGGAGCTGATGGCCGACGTACTGGCCGGGGAGATCAACCCCGGGAAGGTCTTCGATCTGGACCTGCCGCTGGCCGAGGTCGCGGACGGCTACAAGGCGATGCACGAGCGCCGGGCGATCAAGGTCCTGCTCCGCCCGTAACTCTCGGTCGCCACTCAACAACACACAAAACCGCGCGGAACCGATCGAATGTGCTCGCTCTCATCGCAGTTGTGCGATGCGATGACGGTTGCGCAACGCGCTCGCGCGCAGCGTTGACACCGGGGTACCTGGTGCCCAGAGTGGGGCGGTGTCAAGGGGGCATCGTTGTCAACGGCGGCGCCACAACTGCTTGATCGGAGAGTGGAAAATGCGTGGTGGTCTGAGCAAGACCTTCGCGGTGCTGGGTGCGGCGGGTCTTCTCGCAGTGAGCGCCTGCGGCAACAGCGACGACGGCGGCGGCAGCGGGGACACCGCCACCAAGGACGTCACCGTCTTCACCTGGTGGGCCGACGGCGGCGAGAAGGCCGGTCTGGACGGCCTGGTGTCGGTGTTCAAGACCGACTGCAAGGACTACAACTTCGTCAACTCGGCGGTCGCCGGTGGCGCCGGCGCGAACGCCAAGCAGGTGCTGGCCAACGACCTGCAGGCGGGTAAGCCGCCGTCCACCTTCCAGGCGCACGCGGGTGCGGAGCTGAAGGACTACATCAACGCCGGTCAGGTCGACGACGTGAGCGGGCTGTACAAGGACTTCGGTCTGGACAAGGCCTTCCCGCAGAACCTGATCGACCAGCTGACGGTCGATGGCAAGATCTACTCGATCCCGGCCAACGTGCACCGCGCCAACGTCGTGTGGACCAACCCCGACGTCCTGAAGAAGGCGAGTATCGACGCCACCAAGGCGCCGGCCACCGTCGACGCCTGGATCGCGGACCTGACCAAGCTGAAGAACGCCGGGGTCAAGGCGCCGCTGGCCGTCTCCAAGGGCTTCGCCCAGGAGATGCTGGTCGAGGCCGTGCTGCTCGGCGAGCTGGGCACCGACACCTTCAACGGGCTGTGGGACGGCAAGACCGACTGGGCCGGTGCGAACGTGACCGCCGCCCTGAACAAGTACAAGACCCTGTTGAGCTTCACCAACGTCGACCGCGAGTCGATCGACTGGTCGGACGCCCTGGGCTACGTGAACAAGGGCCAGGCCGGTTACACGCTGATGGGTGACTGGGTCGCCGCGCAGCAGCTGGCCGACAAGGTGCCGGACTCGAAGTACACCTACTGGCCGTCGCCGGGGAGCGCGGGCACGTTCCAGTTCCTGGCGGACTCGTTCACGCTGCCGACCAACGGGCAGAACCCCGAAGGCACCAAGTGCTGGCTGAAGACCGTCGGCTCGGCCGAGGGCCAGAAGGCGTTCAACACCAAGAAGGGCTCGATCCCGGCCCGCTCGGACGCGAACGCGGCGGACTACCCGAAGTACCAGCAGACCGCGATGGCCGACTGGAAGAAGGACAAGATCGCGGGCTCCTGCGCCCACGGCTCGGCCTGCTCCGCCGGTCAGAACAACGACATCCTGTCCGCGCTGAGCCAGTTCAGCGGTGCCCAGGACGTCGCGAAGCTGCAGACCGCCTTCGGCACCGCGATGAAGACGAGCTGATGCGAATCGAGTTGTCGACCGGCTCCGAGACGGTGGGCTGAGCATGTACGGACGAATCCGGACCTGGGGCCCTGGCGCCCTGGTGCTGTTGCCGACCGTGCTGCTGCTCGGGTACTTCGTCTACGGGCTGATCGCGTGGTCGTTCAACACGTCGCTGACGGATCGGCACACGGCCCGCAAGGGCCCGGCCGATTACGTCGGCTTCGAGAACTACGCGAATCTGTTCGGTGAGGAACGGTTCCTCAACTCGCTGAAGAACCTCGGCGTGCTCACGGTGGCGTTCATCGTGGGCACGCTGATCTTCGGCCTGCTCTGGGCGCTGCTGCTGGAGAAGGGCGTCCCGGGCGAGAGCATCTTCCGGTCGGTCTTCCTGTTCCCGATGGCGGTCTCGATGATCGCCTCGGGTGTGGTGTGGAGCTGGTTGCTGAACCCGTCCCAGGGTGACGACGCGCGCGGCCTGAACCGGCTGTTCTCGATCCTGCACCTGAACTTCCTGGAGAATCCCTGGTGGACCGCCGGCAGCCGGTGGACCACGATGGCCTCGATCGCGCTCCCGGCGGTCTGGCAGTTGTCCGGCTACATCATGGCGCTGTTCCTGGCCGGCTTCCGGGGGATCCCGGGCGAGCTGCGCGAGGCGGCCCGGGTGGACGGCGCCTCGGAGTTCAAGCTCTACCGGCACGTGCTGTTCCCGCAGCTGTCCCCGATCGCGCTGTCGGCGCTGATCATCCTCGGGCACATGTCGCTGAAACTGTTCGACCTGATCTACGCGATCACCGGGCCGAACCAGTTCCGGACCGAGGTTCCAGCGGTCTACATGTGGAACACCTTGTTACGCAGTGACCAGGCCAAGGCGGCAGCCATCGCGATCGTGCTGCTCGCGGTGGTCGCAGTACTGGTGATTCCGTACGTCGCCTATACCGTCCGGCAGGAGGCCGAAGAGTGAGCGCCGCAGATGCGACCGGTTCGGCCGCGGCCGCGATCCGTCGCAAGCCGAGGGTCGCGGACGGTTCCACTCGCAAGAGCCGGACCGTGCGCTACATCCTGCTGATCCTGTTCCTGCTGTTCGTGCTCACCCCCGTGTACGTCGTGGTGATCACCAGCTTCAAGACCTCGGCCGACACCACCGCCGCCGCGCAGTGGTCGTTGCCGGAGACCTGGACGCTGGAGCCGTGGCGCAAGGCGTGGGAGGTGCTGCAGCCGTACATGATCCGCTCGCTCACGCTGGCGGTCCCGGCCGCGATCATCGCCTCGCTGATCGGCTCCGCGAACGGGTTCGTGCTGGCCCGCTGGCGGTTCCCGGGCGCGAACCTGGTGTTCGCGTTCATCCTGTTCGGGATGTTCATCCCCTACCAGGCGGTGATGCTGCCGCTCCGTACGACGTTCAACGAACTGGACGTCACCCGGGGAGTGCCGACGCTGATCATCGCGCACTGCATCTACGGCATCCCGATCTGCACGCTGATCTTCCGGAACTACTACGCGACCGTCGTCCCGATGGAGATCATCGAGTCGGCCCGGGTGGACGGCGCCGGCCTGATCCAGACCTACGCGCGGATCATCCTGCCGATCTCGATCTCCGGTTTCGTGGTGACGCTGATCTGGCAGTTCACCTCGGTCTGGAACGACTTCCTGTTCGCCCTGTTCCTCACCCAGCAGAACAACGGCCCGGTGACACTCGGGCTCGCGGCGCTGTCGGGCGGCCAGAAGGTCGACTACGCAGCCAGTATGGCGGGCGCCCTGATCACGTCGTTCCCGACGCTGATCGTCTACATCGTGCTCGGCCGCTGGTTCATCGGCGGCCTGATGGCCGGAGCCCTCAAGGGCTGAGTTGTTTCCTGGTGACGGCCCGTACATCTTGTACGGGCCGTTGCCTTGTGCTCACGGCGTGTTCAGATAGTTGTCCACAGGGACGCGCGCACTGGACTGCGGTGGGCGGGGCGTGGGCGGTAACCTCACGAAGGTGACCAAGTCACCGCGAGGGCGAGACGGACGGCGCAATCACCTGCGCCTCGTCGATTCGAACCCCGATCCCACTCAGGCACCCCAGGCAGGCGTCGACGTCGACACCACGCCGAGTGTCGCCGTGCTCGAAACCCTGCTGGAGACGCTGACCCTCGACCTGGCCGCCGCCCCGCGCAGCCTGCACCCGGTGATCGCCGAGGCCTCGGTGGCCCGGTCCGCCGCGATGCTCGCCGACCAGCTCTGGCCGGCCGGACGCCCGGACGAGATCGGTGAGGTCGAGCGGTTCTTCTGGGCCGACGCCGCGCGGGTTCTCGGCGAACGGCGTGACCCCGAGTCCTTCCAGCTGCTCACCTCACTGGCCCGGACTGTCGGTCCCGCTGGGCGGCTGCCCCTGCAACGTGCACACCTGTCCCGGTTACGCACCGAGGACGAGGTGCCGGACTGGGTGACCCGGATCGCCGGCTTCCGGCTCACCAGCGCGATCGTCTCCGAGGACATCACCGGCGACGGGCTGAGCGTCGTACTGGATTATGACGACGAGCAGCATCCGCACACCGTCGTGGTCTTCATCGACAACAACATCGGCGCGATCGTCAAGGACGTCTTCGTCGGCCCGCCCGTCGACCGCGTTCTGGACGCCTACCAGCGCGGCGGCCGGGTCACGATCCGTACCGTCCGCCCCGCGACCGCGGCCGGCATCATCCTGCAGGCACTCGGCGAGACCAACGATTTCGACGACCCGCCGGTGACCGAGGACTTCGAGTTCTTCTCGGCCCTGCTGGTGAATCGCCTGACTCAGTTGCCCGAGCGCCCTATCCGGCCACCGATCCGCCCCCTGCTCTCCCCGCGCCAACGCGACCAACTCGTCGACGGCTTCCTCGAGTCCACGTTCGCCGCCGGCCTCCCCGAAGACGCGGCCGACATCGTCCGCCTCTGGATCGACCACGCCGTCGACCACACCGTCGGCGGTCCGCTGCGAGTGAGCGCCGTACTGGTCGAGCTCTTCCTGGCCCACTGGCTACCCCGCAAGGTCCTTGCCGACAGCACCTACTTCGCCGCCGTACCGGCCGTCGTCAAGTCCTGGCTGGGCTACGCCGGCGACCGCACCCAGCTGGCCCACGACGTCATCGAAGAAGCCGTCGACGCCGTAGACGTCTGGACGCCGGCCCTGGAAGCCGCCGCCATCATCGACCCCGTGGGCGAACGAGTCTTCCTCGACGACACCACCAGTGACCTGGAAGACGCCTACCGAGCCCTCTCCGGCCTGGGTTCCCCACCCCAACCAGACCTCCAAGGCCTCGACAAGTCCCAGGCAGCCACCCTCTCCGTCCTGGCCCCCCACGCCTGGCTCATGGCCGGCGAAACCCTAGGCACCGCCTACGCGCCCGACGCCTTCGACATCGCCGAACGCCTCGTCCGAGAAGCCCCCGACCTGCTAGCCAAAGCCCGCCTCTCCACCTGGCCCCGAGCGATCGTCTGGCTCCTGGCCCACCGCCACCGCCTGGTAGGCCCCGGCGAACCCCTAACC
>NZ_SMKA01000155.1 GCF_004348455.1 Kribbella albertanoniae | reverse complement strand
GGCGGGGAGTGCGCCGGTACGGCGGGAGTGGGGCGGCCGGGAAATGCGAAGCGCCCCGGTGGTTGTCCACCGGGGCGCTGCGAAGGTGGTGGGGTCAGCCGGTGAAGGGTTCGGCGGCGACGATCTGGACGGTGACCGGCTTGCCGTTGGGGGCCTCGTAGGTGGCCTTCTCGCCCTTCTTCTTGCCGAGGATGGCGGCGCCGAGGGGGGACTGCGGCGAGTAGACGTCGATGTCCACCGAGGCGTCCAGGGCGAGCAGCTCGCGGGAGCCGAGCAGGAAGGTCTCGACCTCGTCGTCACCGGCGAAGGTGATGGAGACCTTCATCCCGGGCTCGACCTTGCCGCCCTTCTTCGGGGTCTCGCCGACCTGGGCGCGGCGGAGCATGTCCTCGAGCTGGCGGATGCGGGCCTCGATCTTGCCCTGCTCGTCCTTGGCGGCGTGGTAGCCGCCGTTCTCCTTGAGGTCGCCCTCGTCGCGGGCGTCGCTGATCCGCTGGGTGATCTCGGCCCGGGCCGGCCCCTTCAGCTGCTCCAGCTCGGCCTTCAGCTGGTCGTAGCCCTCCTGTGTCAGCCAGACAACGCTCGCCTCTTCGATTCTCTGCGTCATGGGCTGCTCCTTGGGGGTTGGATAGGTGGGCAGGAAATGCTGCTGGCCGCCGTCGACGACGGCGACCAATCCAATCAGCGTAGCAAGATCTGCCCGAGAACCCCACCGTTCCAAGGTCCCTCAGGCGCTAGGACAGCGCTTTCCCGACGGTTTTTTCCGGATCCTGGGCAAACCAAGGGCAATCGGTTGCCGATTCAGGTTCCGCGTCAACCAGAAACCGGCCCTGACCTGCGCTTTTGCGGGTCAGTGCGGGCGCTGCGAATCGGCCGTCGTACAGCCGATCAGGACGACCGAGGTCGCGGTTCGCTGGGTGGTCAGCGTGGCCGGGAGCGACTGGTTCCGGGGAGAGTCCGCGGGGACGGTCAGGGTCAGCTCTCCGACGATCGAGAAGTCCGCGGCCTTGGCCTGCACCCGGCAGGTCGCTTCGACGGACTTGGTGCGGTCGACCTGGACGGTGGCCGTCACCTGGGTGTCCGAGACGATCTTGAAGGCCAGCAGCCGGGACGTCACCGGCGGGTTCGAGCCGACCACCGCGGCCCACAGCAGCCACCCCAGGCCGGCCACGGCGATCACGGCGACCAGCCCGATGATCAGCGGTCGCCGGGACCGTGCGGTGCGTCCATAGCGGGAGTCGAGGGTGCTGCTGGCTGGCTCTGTCAACGGGGGTCCAGGGGGTTGGTTGTGGGTTTTGGGGTCCGGTGGAGGACCATTGTGTCTTGTGAGTGGAGAGATGCGGTTGTTGCATGTGCATGCCCACCCGGATGACGAGTCGAGCAAGGGTGCCGCTTCGACGGCCCGGTACGTCGCTGAGGGCGTCGAGGTGCTTGTCGCCACCTGTACCGGTGGTGAGCGTGGATCCATCCTGAATCCGAAGATGGACCGGCCCGAGGTGCTGGCCAACATCAGCGAGATCCGCCGCAAGGAGATGGACGCGGCGCGCGAGATTCTCGGGATCCGGCAGGAGTGGCTCGGCTGGGTCGACTCCGGCTATCCCGAGGGTGATCCGCTCCCGCCGCTGCCGGACGGTTGTTTCGCCGCCCTGAAGGTGGAGGACGCGGCCGCGCCGCTGGTGAAGCTGATCCGCGAGTTCCGTCCGCAGGTCGTCACGACGTACGACGAGAACGGCGGCTACCCGCATCCCGATCACGTGATGTGCCACCAGATCACCGTGGCTGCCTTCGAGGCGGCTGGTGACGCGGACGCGTACCCGGAGCTCGGTGAGCCCTGGCAGCCGCTGAAGCTCTACTACCACCACACGTTCCACCGCGAGCGGATGAAGGCGCTGCACGACGCGATGGTCGCGCGCGGGCTGAAGTCGCCGTACGAGGACCGCCTGAAGGACTGGAAGCCCGACCCGGAGAACGAGCGCCGCATCACCACGCGGGTCGAGTGCGCGCAGTACTTCGAGACCCGCGACAAGGCGCTGCTGGCGCACGCGACGCAGATCGATCCCGACGGTGCGTGGTTCGACGTACCGCTGGCCGTTCACCAGGCGGCCTGGCCGACCGAGGACTACGAGTTGGCGCGGAGTCTGGTCGAGTCGGAACTGCCCGAGACCGACCTCTTCGCGGGGCTCCGCTGACGGCGGGGGATGACAGTGAGAGAATGGTGGCGTGATAGCGATGACCTCCCTTGCGCCGGTCGAGATCGACCCGAACTCGGTGCGTCCCGGCTGGGTCGCGCTGCTGATCGTGCTCGCTCTCGGTGCCGTCACGGTGCTCCTGTGGCGCAACATGGGCAAGCAGCTGAAGAAGATCGACTTCGACGACGACGCCGCGGACGGCCCAGCTCCGTCTTCCGGCCCAGCGAGTCCCGCCAGTTCTGCGGACCCGGACGCTGCCGATCCGATCCCTACGGTGGCTACGACACCGACGCAGAGTGAGCCCAAGTAAGGCGCCCAAGTAACGCGCACAGAACGATTCCTGGCAGTCCCGCCTGACCGTGATCACGAGATGGTGTCGGACTGGGCTGCCCACCTCCGCGTGACCCTATAGTGGCCGCGTGCCCACCATTGCCGGGCGCGGGTCGGTGCGATGAGCACGACCCGTGCCACTCGCGCCGCCCGGCACCGCATGCCCGGACGCCTGGTAGTCGGTGGACTGGCCGCGGTTCTGGTGGCCTCGATCGCCCTCGTCGTCGCCCTGTTCGTCACCGGCAGCGAGCCTCATGACACCGGTGGTATCGGTGGCCCGAGCCTGTTCGTCGCCTGGCTCCTCCCGCTGCTCCGGCTGGTCGCAACCCTGGCCACCGTCGGCTGCGCCGGCGCTCTGCTCGCTGCCGTCGTCCTGCTCCGCATCGAGGGCGGCCTGCTCGGCACCCAAGGCCGGCGCGCGGTTCACGACGCCAGCAACTCGGCGGTCATCTGGGCCGCCTGCTCCTTCGCCGGCGCCGTGGTCACCGCCGCGGTACTCCTCGATACCCCGGTCGACCTCCTGTACCTCCGCCTCGAGGACGCCCTCGCAGTCCCCGAGGTCAAAGCCCTTCTGATCACCGGCATCCTGATCGTCGCCCTGGCTATCGGCATCCGCCGCGTCCAGACCTCCCAAGCCGCCCGCCTCGGTGTCCTGGTCGCCATCGCGGCCCTGATCCCGAACGCGCTCACGGCCTTCCCCCGCAACGAGCCGTACGTCGTCCTCGCCGGAGCGGCCCTGGTCATCCACGTGATCGCCGCGACCACCTGGATCGGCGGCCTGGCCGGCCTCGTCCGCTACGGCCGCGCCAGCCGCGGCGGCCTCCCGATCGTCCTCGAGCGCTACAACCAGGTCGCCTACCTCTCCTCGATCGCCCTCGTCCTCAGCGGCCTGATCAGCGCCGCCGGCCGGCTCGCCGCGAAGGCCGGTGGCTGGGGCGGCGCCTTCGACGTCGTCACTGCCGACGCGTACGGCGTCCTCCTGATCGTCAAGGTCCTCGCGTTCGCCGCGCTGATCGTCGCGTCCCAGCTCAGGCGCGCCCGCACCACCGGCAACCTCCTCGACCGCAACATCCCCTTCTGGCAGATCGTCGGCTTCGAACTCGTCATCATGGCCCTCGCCCTGGGCCTGTCCGTGGCCCTGTCGCAGACCACCTGACGTTGGGCGCATGACCCCCGTGGGGTACTCGGCTTGTCACTGGTGTCAGGCGAGTGCCGCTGCCGCCGGATCCAGGCCCGGCCAGAGTTACCTACGGTTTGTCAGCCGACGTACGGGTTGTCTCTGACCGGGCCGTGCACGCACTTCGCCTCGCCCGGAGTGGACGTGTAGAGGCACACCGTCAGGCCTGCCTTTGCCACGGTGAAGCCTGCGCTGCCGTAGACGGTCCCGAAATTGGTGCCGTCGGAGCCGCAGCCGTTGGTGTCCGACCCCACGTAGCGAGACGAGGTGTCTCCGTTGGTGCTCACCAGCCTGATGTAGGCCTTCACCGGAAGGTTGTCACCGGGACACACGTCGCGCACCGTAACGTTGCGATAGGTGACCTCCGTCCGGTTGACGAAGTCGAGAGACGCGGTGGCCAGCCCACCACTGCCGGAAGATCCTTCGGTGAAGACGCGAGCGGACGCCGGACCGTCGGTCGCCTGCGCAGGACTTGCGATCAACAACCCACTCAGTACCGTTGCGACTCCTACCACGGTCCTCAGAACCCGTGTTCTCATCGATCCTCCAAGAGAGATGTCACCTGGGTTTGTCACGGCGCTCAGAGGTAAGGGTTCGAGCGGAGCGATTCCGCGCACCGCTGGTTGCCGGCCGAGTTGTAGACACAAACCCTCAGGCCTGCCTTCGCCACCTGCGCGAAAGGGGAGTCGGTCCTGAAGTCCCCTAGGTTGGTGCCGTCGGAGCCGCAGCCGTTGGTGTCCGAACCGGCGAGGTCGTTCTCGGAAGTTCCGTCTCTGAACACCACCTTGACGTAGACGCGTACCGGAAGGTTGTCACCGGGACACACATCGCGCACCGTGAGGTTGCTGTAGTGGATGTCCGTCTGGCTGAGGAAGTTGACCGACGTCTTGGCAATCCCGCCACTGCCCGAGGATCCCTGGGTGTAGACGCGAACGGACACCGGACCGTCATCCGCCTGCGCCGGACTTGCGACCGACAAGCTACCCAGCACCGCTGCGAGCCCCAGCACGGTCCTCAGAACGCGTGTTTTCATCGATCCTCCAAGAGATGCGTCGAGCCGGCTTGCACCTGCCCGCTGATGTCGTCGCAAAGGTAGGAGTTGCCGCCGACGTCTCCCTGCCCGTACTACACCCGTACCGCGAGGCCGGCGGGTTCACCGCATCGCGCAGGCCCTGCGACCTCGGGGTACGGGTGGTACGGGCAGAGACACGTCGGGGACAACTCGTACTGTCGCGACACATTCGGTCGGCGGCGCAAGCCGGCTTGAGACATCTCGCTCGCCACCGCTACCAGCAACTCACCACAGAGACACGCTCTCAAGGAGAATGAATGCACCGTCTAAGAAAAACCTTCATAACGCTGTTCACCGGCATGATCATCATGGTCGGCGTGACAGCTACGGCCCAAGCCGAACCCGCCGTGCAGACCAACGCGAGCGACACAACCATCCAGTCCGACAGCGGATCCGGGTTCGAGCCCCAAGCTGGCGTCGTGCAAATGAAGAACAAGGCGACCGGCCGCTGTCTTCAGGGCACGAACACAGCTGCGGTGTCGACCACGACGTGCAGCACATCGAGTTATCAGCGATGGACCCTGATCTGGGACGGAGAGTCATATAGGTTCAAGAACAACAACAACGGGCGGTGCCTCGATCACAACTCCACCACGGCCTATACCCATGTCTGCAACAGCGGCTTGTACCAGATCTGGTACCGAAAGACTGACGACGGTTACCGGTTCCGGAATGCCACGACCGGCAAGTGCCTGGACAGCAACTCGCGGGGAACCGTCTATCCCAACACCTGCAACAGCGGCGACTACCAGAAGTGGGCTTGGCTGTAGGCCGTCGGTGTAGTTCCTCGTCCCGACCGTCTCCTCGCTAGGCTCGGGCACGGAGCAGTGCGCCGACGACTGAGATCTGAGCCCGAACGTGCCTGATGCATCAAAGTGATGCATCAGGCACTGGAACGGAGTGACACCCATGGTGAACCGTTTGGCGAACGCCACGAGCCCGTATCTCTTGCAGCACCAAGGGAATCCGGTGGACTGGTACGCCTGGGGTGAGGAGGCTTTCGCCGAGGCCAAGCGTCGTGATGCACCAATCTTTCTGTCGGTGGGGTACTCGGCTTGTCACTGGTGTCATGTGATGGCTCATGAGTCGTTCGAGGATGCGGCGACGGCGGAGTATCTGAACGAGCACTTCGTGTGTATCAAGGTGGATCGCGAAGAGCGGCCGGATGTGGATGCGATCTACATGGCGGCGACGGTGGCGATGACGGGGCAGGGCGGGTGGCCGATGTCGGTGTTCCTGACGCCGGAGGCGGAGCCGTTCTTCTGCGGGACGTACTTTCCGAAGGATGCGCGGCACGGTATGGCGTCGTTCCGGCAGGTGCTGGAGTCGTTGGTGGAGGCCTGGCGGGGGAAGCGGGAGCAGATCGACGGGATCGGCCGGCGGGTGGTCGAGCAGTTGGGTGCTCGGCAGCAGGCAGGCGGCGGCGAACTCCAAATAGATCAAGCACAGCTCGACCGGGCGGCGCAGTTGCTGAGGACGGACTTCGATCCGGTGGACGGTGGGTTCGGGGGAGCGCCGAAGTTCCCGCCGTCGATGGTGCTGGACTTCCTGTTGCGGCATCACCGGCGGACCGGGTCGGCCGATGCACTCCGGATGGTTGTGCACACCTGCGAGCGGATGGCGCGCGGTGGGATGTACGACCAGCTCGCAGGTGGTTTCGCGCGGTACTCCGTCGACGGGCAGTGGGTCGTCCCGCATTTCGAGAAGATGCTGTACGACAACGCGTTGCTGCTCGACGTCTATACCCAGTGGTGGGCAGTCGGTGGCGAGCCGATCGCGCGCCGGATCGTCGAGGAGACGGCCGAGTTCCTCCTCACGGAACTCCGGACGCCGGAAGGCGGGTTCGCGTCGGCTCTCGATGCCGATACCGAAGGCGAGGAAGGCAAGTACTACGTCTGGACAGCGGCCGAGATCTACGCGGCGCTGCCCGCGGACGACGCGGCCTGGGTCGTCGAACTGTGCGACGTGAGCGGTACTTTCGAGCACGGATCCTCGGTTCTGCAGCTCCGCCAGGACCCCGATGACGCCGACCGTTGGCAGCGCGTCCGTGCGACTCTGCGCGAGGCGCGGAAGTCCCGCGCGTACCCCGGTCGCGACGACAAGGTGGTCGCCGCCTGGAACGGTCTGGCCATCACCGCACTGGTGCGCGCGGGCATCGTCCTCGGCAAACCCGAGTACGTCGAGGCCGCGGCCGGCGCGGCCGAATTGATCCGGACGGTCCATCTCGACTCGGCCACCGGCAGGCTGCACCGGACCTCGCGGGACGGCGTGGCCGGTACGGCGTACGGCGTACTGGAGGACTATGCGGCTTTTGCGCAGGGTTGTCTCACGTTGTTCGGTGTCAACGGCAACATCACGTGGTTCCAGACTGCACAGGCTTTGCTGGACCGGACGCTCGAACAGTTCGTTGCTGACGGCTCCTATTTCGACACGGCGGCGGATGCTGAGGAGCTGGTCTGGCGGCCGCAGGACCCGACCGACAACGCGAGCCCGTCCGGTGTGAGCCTGGCCGCCGAGGCGTTCAGCACGCTTGCGAGCCTGACCGGATCAGTCCGGTATGAGACCGCGGCCGAGCAGGCCCTGAGTGCCTCGGCGGCGATCGCGGCCCGGGCGCCACGGTTCGCCGGGCGGGCGCTGGCGGTGGCCGAGACGATCGCCGCCGGACCGCTCGAGATCGCGATCGCCGGCCGTTCGCCGGAGCTTCTTCAGGTCGCGTTCACGCACGCGCCATGGGGTACGGCGATCGTCCAGGCAGAGCCGGGTGCCGACGTACCGTTGATGGCCGGCAGGTCGTTGGTCGCTGACCGGCCGGTGGCATATGTGTGTCAGAAATTCACTTGCCAGCTGCCGGTTCCGGAACCAGAAGCCCTCCGGGAGCAGTTGAGCTGACCTTCGTGGTCAGTGCGGGTTTTCCCTGCCATTTCGGCACTATCGCTTGACTCCGGGCCCGCCGCAGACGACAGTCATCCCTCAGTCGGATGTAACAGATTTCGCATGTCCTGACACGCAGTGTCACAAGTGAGCAGTGGCACTGATGGGCCAGGGTGTTCGTCCGGCGTCCCCAACTGAATTTGGTCGTTGCGCCCAAACAGCGACCACACCGTGAGGAGATGTTGTCTTGAAACGACTGACATCAGCAGGGGCGGTGGCCATCGTCGCGGCAGCCGGACTGGCTGCAGGCTTCACCGGCACCACCGCCGGTGCCGCTGACCGTACGGCGCCGCTCCCGGCATCCGGCTTCGACCAGCCGGCCGCCGTTCAGGCCGAACAGGCGCTGACCGCGCAGACGGCCGCAGCTCTCGGACTCGCCGGTGGCGAGCAGCTCCAGGTGCGTGACGTGGTCAAGGACCCCGACGGCACCGAGTTCGTCCGCTACGACCGCACCTTCAACGGCCTCAAGGTCGTCGGCGGTGACCTCATCGTGAAGCGCAAGGGTGAGGCCATCGGTCAGGTGAAGTACAACTACGGCGCCAAGGCCGTCGGTGTCGCGACCAAGCCGACGCTGTCCCAGTCGGCCGCGCTCACCAAGGGAGCCCAGGCAGCCAAGTTCAAGGCCACCGGCAACAAGGGGACGCTGGTCGTCTTCGTGACTCCGTCCAAGCCTGTGCTCGCCTACGAGGTCGTCACCACCGGCGTCAAGGCCGACCAGACCCCGTCGGTGCTGCACTCGTTCATCGACGCCAAGACCGGCGCGGTGCTCGCCCAGGACGACGAGGTCAAGACCGGTACCGGAAACTCGATGTACTCCGGGCAGGTCTCGATCGGCACCTCCGGCAGCTACTCGATGTCGGACCCGAGCCGCGGTGGCAACAACACCACGGACCTGAACGGCGCGACCTCCGGTAGCGGCACGATCTTCACCGACCCGGACGACACCTGGGGCAGTGGCACGACGGCGAACCGCCAGACCGCCGGCGTCGACGCCCACTTCGGTTCCCAGCTCACCTGGGACTACTACAAGAACGTCCACGGCCGGAACGGCATCTTCAACAACGGCCAGGGCGCTCGCTCGCGGGTCCACTACGGCAACGCGTACGTGAACGCGTTCTGGGACGGCACCCAGATGACGTACGGCGACGGTGCGG
This sequence comes from Kribbella albertanoniae, assembly GCF_004348455.1. Lineage (GTDB taxonomy): Bacteria > Actinomycetota > Actinomycetes > Propionibacteriales > Kribbellaceae > Kribbella > Kribbella albertanoniae. The sequence continues at coordinate 12,724 of NZ_SMKA01000155.1, read as the reverse complement.
GCAACGCCCGTCCGCTGACGTCGATCGACGTGGCCGGCCACGAGATGAGCCACGGCGTCACCGAGGCCACCGCCAACCTGAACTACTCGGGTGACGCGGGCGGTCTGAACGAGGCGACCTCGGACATCTTCGGTACCGCCGTCGAGTTCTCCGCGAACAACGCGCAGGACCCGGGTGACTACCTGATCGGCGAGAAGATCAACATCAACGGGAACAACACCCCGTTGCGCTACATGGACAAGCCGTCGAAGGACACGCGCAGCAGGGACTGCTGGGACAGCACCGTCGGAGGGCTCGACCCGCACTACTCCTCCGGCCCGCTGAACCACTGGTTCTACCTGGCCTCCGAGGGCACCGGCACCAAGGTCATCGGTGGCGTCACCCACTCCAGCACCGCCTGCGACGGTTCCACCGTCACCCCGGTCGGTCGCGATGTGGCCGCCAAGGTCTGGTACCGCACGCTGAGCACCAAGCTCAGCTCGGGCAGCACCTACCCGGACGCCCGTGAAGGCGCGATCACGTCCGCCAAGGAGCTGTACGGCAACGACTCCGCCGAGTGCAAGGGCATCGCGGCGGCCTTCAGCGGCATCACGGTCCCGGCCGGCGCCGCCACCTGTGGTGGTACCACCGAGCCGCCGACCGGCGACAACCTGTTGAAGAACCCGGGCTTCGAGTCCGGCGCGGTCAACTGGACCGGCACCAGCGGTGTGATCACCAACAGCACCTCGAAGCCGGCCCGTACCGGTAGCTACAAGGCGTGGCTGCAGGGCAACGGCCGGACCACCACCGAGAACGTCGGCCAGTCGGTTGCCATCCCGGCCACCGCGACCGCCGCTTCGCTCTCGTTCTGGCTGCGCATCGACACCACCGAGACCACCACCTCCACGGTGTACGACACGCTGAAGGTGCAGATCGTCGACGGCAGCACGACCACCACGCTGGCGACGTACTCGAACCTGAACAAGAACACGACGTACACGCAGAAGACGTTCAACGTCACTGCGTACAAGGGCAAGACCGTCACGGTGAAGTTCCTCGGCGCGGAAGACTCCTCGCTGCAGACCAGCTTCGTCGTCGACGACACCTCCCTGGTTGCGGGTAGCTGATCCAGTACCCCGGGGTCCGGGGGCCTGAGTGCCCCCGGACCCTCCTTTCCCCTGTCAAGGACGCGTAATCCCATCGCCCTGGTCGCTGCGCCCATTCAGCGACCACAATGTGAGGAGAGCTGTCTTGAAACGAGTAACTTCTGTCGGGGCCATCGCTGTCATCGCCGCCGCGGCCATGGCGGCCGCGCCGGCCGGCGCGAACCTTGCCTCCCAGCCGCTGCCGGCCTCCGGCTTCGACCAGCCGGCGGCCGTCAAGTCCGAGCAGGTGCTGGCGGCGAAGACCGCCCAGGCTCTCGGGCTCGGCAAGGGTGAGGTCCTGCAGGTCAAGGATGTCGTGAAAGATGCCGACGGCACCGAGTTCGTCCGCTACGACCGCACCTTCAACGGCCTGAAGGTCGTCGGTGGTGACTTCATCGTGAAGCGGGACGCGGCCGGTACCGTCAGCCAGGTCACGTACAACCGCAACGCCAAGACCGTTGGGCTCACCTCCACCAAGCCGACGCTGTCCGAGGCGGCTGCGCTCGCCAAGGGCGCCAAGGCAGCCGGTTTCAAGGCCACCGCCAACAAGGGTGACCTCGTCATCTTCGTCAGCGAAACCAAGCCCGTGCTCGCCTATGAGGTCGTCACCACCGGCGTCAAGGCCGACCAGACACCGTCGGTGCTGCACTCGTTCTTCGACGCGAAGACCGGCGCGCTGCTGGACTCCGACGACGAGGTCAAGACCGGCACCGGAAACTCGATGTACTCCGGCCAGGTCGCGATCGGAACCGCAGCCGGCTTCCAGCTGAAGGACAACGGCCGCGGTGGCAACAACACCACCGACCTGAACGGCGCCACCTCCGGCACCGGCACGCTGTTCACCGACGCAGATGATGTCTGGGGCAACGGTACGACGTCCAGCCGCCAGACCGCCGGTGTGGATGCCCACTACGGCTCCCAGCTGACCTGGGACTACTACAAGAACGTCCACGGCCGGAACGGCATCAAGAACAACGGCGTGGGTGCGCGCTCCCGCGTGCACTACGGCAACGCGTATGTGAACGCGTTCTGGGACGGTACCCAGATGACGTACGGCGACGGCCAGAGCAACGCCCGTCCGCTGACGTCGATCGACGTGGCCGGCCACGAGATGACCCATGGTGTCACCCAGGCGACCGCCAACCTGAACTATTCGGGTGACGCGGGCGGCCTGAACGAGGCCACCTCGGACATCTTCGGCACGCTGGTCGAGTTCTCGGCCAACAACGCCACCGACAAGGGTGACTACCTGATCGGCGAGAAGATCAACATCAACGGCAACGGCACGCCGCTGCGCTACATGGACAAGCCGTCGAAGGACGGCCGCGGCAGCCAGGACTGCTGGACCACCGGCACCAAGAACCTGGACCCGCACTACTCCTCGGGCCCGCTGAACCACTGGTTCTACATGGCCTCCGAGGGCACCGGCGCCAAGACGATCAACGGCGTCAACTACAGCACCACCTCCTGCAACGGTACGACGTTCGCCGGTGCGGGCCGTGATGTGGTCGGCAAGATCTGGTACCGCACGCTGACCACCAAGCTCAGCTCCGGTTCGAACTACGCGGCTGCCCGTAACGGCGTCATCAACTCCGCCAAGGAGCTGTACGGCGCCGGTTCGGCCCAGTGCCTCGCGGTGCAGCGCGCCATGGCCGGCATCAACGCGCCGGCCGGTACTGCTGCTTGCTAAGAGCAAGTAGTTAGACACTCGAAGGTTCGGGGAGCGGGCCCTGCCCATGGCTCGCCCCCGGACCTTCTCTTGTAAGCAAGGAGAAGTCCCCCATGCGTAGATCCTTGTCTGCAGCTGCTCTCGCCGCGGCCCTCGCCGCCGGAGCGCTTGTCGTCCCTGGTTCCTCGTCGTTCGCCAGCACCGAGGTCGTCGATCCCGACATCTCGGTGACGAATGCCAAGGCGCACCTGGACCAGTTCCAGACCATCGCCACCAACAACGGCGGCAACCGGTACACCGGCCGCCCCGGCTACAAGGCCTCCGCCGACTGGGTGAAGGCCAAACTCGACGCGGCCGGCTACACGACCACGTTGCAGCAGTTCAACACCTCGGCCGGTACGTCGTACAACGTGATCGCCGAATGGCCGTTCGGCGACGCGAACCATGTCGTGATGGCCGGGTCGCACCTGGACAGCGTCAGTTCGGGGCCGGGGATCAACGACAACGGCACCGGCAGCGCGGGCGTCCTGGAGACCGCGCTCGCCTACGCCGCCAGCGGCCAGACTCCCAGGAACCGTCTGCGCTTCGGTTTCTGGGGTGCCGAGGAGCTCGGGCTCCTCGGTTCCAAGTACTACGTGAACGGGCTGCCGGCGGCCGAGCGGGACAAGATCGAGCTGTACCTGAACTTCGACATGATCGGTTCGCCGAACCCGGGATACTTTGTCTACAACGACAATCCGGCCGGTAACGGCGCCCGCGACGACCTGACGACGTACTTCACCAGCAAGAGCATCCAGACGGAGTACATCGACGTCCAGGGCCGCTCCGACCACGCGGCGTTCCGCTCGCTGGGGATCGCGACGGCCGGCACCTTCACCGGGGCCGAGGGCACCAAGACCTCAGCCCAGGCGACGAAGTGGGGCGGTACGGCGGGGCAGGCGTACGACCCGTGTTACCACCGGTCCTGCGACACCATCACCAACCTCAACCTGACCGCGCTGGACCGCAACATCGATGCCATCGGCCACATGATCTGGAACTACGCGCAGAAGGACTACGGCAGCGGACCGCCTCCGGGCGGCTCGAACCTGCTCGTCAACCCGGGCTTCGAGTCCGGCGCGGTGAACTGGACCGGTACGTCGGGTGTCGTCCCAACAGCTCGTCCAAGCCGGCCCGCGCCGGGACCTGGAAGGCGTGGCTGCAGGGTAACGGCAGCACCGGCACCGAGAACACCGGTCAGTCGGTGGCGATCCCGGCCGCGGCGACGGCGGCCACGCTGTCGTTCTGGATCCGGATCGACACCGCCGAGACAACCACGTCGACGGTCTACGACACGCTCAAGGTGCAGGTGGTCGACGGCAGTACGACGACGACGCTGGCGACGTACTCGAACCTGAACAAGAACACGACGTACACGGAGAAGACCTTCAACCTCCTTGCCTACAAGGGGAAGACGGTCACCGTGAAGTTCCTCGGTGCCGAGGACTCGTCACTCCAGACGAGCTTCGTCGTCGACGACACCGCAGTCACCGTTCCCTAGAGCGGTTTGCAGAGATCCCCGGGTGGGATCTTGGCCTCGGTGAGCAGCTTGCTCACCGGGGCCGACAGCGGCTTCAGCTTCGGGTCGTCGAGCCGGGCGACCTTGCCGTTGGCGGAGACCGCGATGATCATGTCGTCGGGATGCCGCACGGTGGGTTTGACCATCGTCAGGCTCGCCCAGTCGACCTGCTGAGCCGCGGAGGCCAGCGGTGTCAGCAGAGTCGGGTCGAGCTTGCACCGGACCGTCTCCTTGCCGCGTGAGCTCACCGTGGCGATCCCTTCGGCGTCCACCTGCACCTGGTCGTCGAACCCGGCCAACCCGCCGGTGCGGGTGACCGTCATCGGCAGGCCGACCCCGACCGGCGTCGACTCGGTCACGGACGGCTCGCTGGGGGTTGGTGTCGACGGCGTACCGCCGACGCTGGACTCGTCACCGCATCCACTCAGAACCAACCCAGCGAGGGCGGCGACCGCTGTGTACCTACTGAGGTTCTTCACGTAACAGGGATACCCGATCCGCCCCGATTCGTTGCACCCGACACAAGACTGAGATCTAAGCCCACCTTTTAACGATCGGTGAGACCAGGTCAACGAGTACGCGGGTGAGGTGGACGCGCTGCTCGAAGAGTGCGGGTGTGGCCGGCTCCCATAGTGGTAGGGCGGTGAACGTTGCCCGGGCGCACAGTGAACCCAGATAGCCGTAGAGCACCTGTTCCTCGGAGACCTGCATGCCTTCGGTGGCTAGCCCGGTCTGGAATGCCTTCAGGATCACCCTGTGCACGGCAGGCAGCGCCTCTGGTGAGAGCTCGCCAGCGTGGGCCAGGCCGATCAGCAGCTGTCCCAGGTCGAAGCCGACCGCTTGCGGGCAGTCGAAGCCCCAGTCGATCACCACGAACTCGTCCGGGCAGCCCTGCGGCACCAGGAGGTTCTGCGGACTCGCATCCCCGTGCTGGTAGCACTGCGGCAAGGCGTCGAGTGCATCCAGTACGGCGGGCAGCCGCGCCGCGAGCGCGAGCAGGTCCTCCCGCAGGGTGTGCTCACCCAGGTTGTCGACCGCCTCAGCCAACATCGGGTGTTCCCAGCTAGCAATAGCCGGTAAGGCGTTCCCCATCACCCGGCCGCCGACGTAGTACCGCAGTCCGATGCCCGGTGTGGTTACTCCGGGGCGGGGGACCAGCGGCTCGACCAGATGCGGTTGCCTGCGCGCCGACAGCCGACCGAGCAGGTACGCCGCCCGCTCGAACCGTGCGATCGGCCAGGGGCCCGGTTCCGGCGTGATGTTCTCCATCCACAGCGCGCCGCGATCGTCGTCGTACAGGTCGATCCGGTACGTCGCGGGCAGCCGCATGCCGTCCGGCAGCAGCTCGGCCAGGTTGCTCTGGTGGGCGGCGAGCTCGAGCTGCCAGGGCAGGTTCTGCACGAAGCTCTCCCGCAGCTCCTCGGGGACCATGTCGAGGAACTGCCAGTGCCGCACCGACCGGAGCTGCTTCACGAAACACGACCAGCCGACGCCGTCCGCCGTACCGAAGACGCGGTAGAGCCCTGCGGTGGTGGGCGTCCCGATGGGGTAGTCCACGACCTCGACCCGCACGTCGCCGATGCAGGCGGTGGGTACTCCGGTGACCGTGCGACCCAGTTCAGCCAGCTCGTCGTCGTTCAGCGCCTGAAGAGTGCTCATACCTCAGGGTCGCGCCGGACCCTTCAGACAGCCTTCAGATCGTCAGGATTGGTACGTAACGATGCTGACAGCGATGTAGTGGCAGATGAAGGCGGCCACGGTCAGGGCATGGAAGATCTCGTGGAAGCCGAACCAGCGGGGAGACGGATTCGGGCGCTTGGTGCCGTAGATCACCGCGCCGACCGAGTAGAGCAGGCCGCCGACCGCGATCAGCGTGACGACCGCCGCGCCGCCCTGGCGGTAGATGTCGCCCATCCAGAAGACCGCGACCCAGCCCATGGCCAGGTAGATCGGGGTGTAGAGCCAGCGCGGGGCGCCGACCCAGAAGACCCGGAACAGGATGCCCAGCGTCGCACCGCCCCAGACCAGGCTCAGCATCAGGATGCGGTCCTTGCCGCTCAGCAGCAGCATCCCGAGTGGGGTGTACGTGCCGGCGATCAGCAGGAAGATGTTGCTGTGGTCCAGCCGGCGCAGGATCGCCTCGCCGGTCGCACCCCAGTAGAAGCGGTGGTAGAGCGCGGAGATGCCGAACAGCAGCATCGCGCCCATCGTGTAGACCGCGGCGGCCCAGCGTGCGTTCGCATGCGGCGCCAGGCAGATCAGCACGATGCCGCCCGCGGTGGCGAGCGGGAAAGTGCCGGCGTGCAGCCAGCCGCGCAGCTTCGGTTTGAGCGGGCCGAGCCGCTCGGACAACTTGTGACCGGCTGCCTGGGGCTGTGCGCTGGGAGCGGTCATCGCCGTCCTTTCGTGACGCCGGGCGAGGGATTTCGGCCTACCTACGCAACCGTAACCTACGCAACCGTAGGTTCAACCCTCCCGAAGGATGAAATGTAGGCGATGTCACCACCTCGGCGCACCTTCTCCCGTGTCTACGATGCAGCCAACAAGTGAAAAGTTCGGCCTCTCTTTCGGTGGGCGATCTGGGCTAGCCTCGGGGTGAGGAAGTTGGAGGCGAAACCCTGCTCATGCAGACACCAGGCAAGCAGAAGCTGCGCGACGCGCTGATGCTGATCTACGAACGCCGGCTGCGGCGCTCGCTGGCGCCGGACCGGATCCCGGAGCACATCGGCGTGATCATCGACGGCAACCGGCGCTGGGCCCGCTCGGCCGGCAACCCGGTCTCGCACGGCCACGAGGCCGGTGCGAACAAGATCACCGAGTTCCTGCACTGGTGCGACGACGTCGACGTCAAGGTCGTCACCGTCTGGATGCTGTCCACCGACAACCTGACCCGGCCCGCCGACCAGCTCGAGCCGCTGCTGCGGATCATCGAGCAGGTCGTCGACGAGCTGACCGCGATCGGCCGCTGGCGGATCCACCCGGTCGGTGCGCTGGACCTGCTGCCGAGTGTGACCGCCGAGACGCTCAAGCGGGCCGAGGCCGCGACCCGGGACGTCGACGGCATGCTCGTCAACGTCGCGGTCGGGTACGGCGGCCGCCGGGAGCTCGCCGACGCCGTCCGCTCGCTGCTGCTCGAGGAGGCCGCCCAGGGCATCTCGATCGAGGAGCTGGCTGAGCGGGTCGATGTCGAGCACATCGCCCGGCACCTCTACACGAAGGGCCAGCCGGACCCGGATCTGGTCATCCGCACCTCGGGTGAGCAGCGCCTCGGCGGCTTCCTGCTCTGGCAGAGCGCCCGGAGCGAGTTCTACTTCTGCGAAGCCCTCTGGCCGGACTTCCGGCACGTGGACTTCCTGCGAGCGATCAGGAGTTACTCCCAGCGAGAGCGTCGCTTCGGCGCCTGACACCGCGTCCGCACCGCACACACGCCGTACGGCGTCTGAGGTAGTAGGCGTAGGTCGCAGCGCCGAGTGCTGCGCCCCAGAGGATCCAGAGGATGCCGGGTGCGTTCAGCGCCCAGTTGTCGCCGTCCAGGGGCAGCTGGGCGTTCATCAGGCCGGCCGGGAACAGAGCCACGGCAACGATCGAGGCCGGGATGATCGCCAGCCGCGGGGGTACCCGGCGACCGGCCTTGAACCAGATCCAGCGTGGGTACACCTCGCCCCAGCGCTGCACCAGGCCGTGGGTGAGGACGCTGCCGCCGATGGCCAGTACGGCGAGGCCGAGGCCCATCTCGAGCATGCCCGGGGTGTCGGCCATCATCTGGTGGAAGTCGCCGGTGATGCCCAGTGGCCAGCCGAAGTACCAGGCGATCCGGGTGGCCTCGTACGGCAGATTCGCCACGACGGAGACGCCGACCGCGACGCGTCCCCAGCGCAGTGCGGACTCGGGAGTCGTCCACGCGGGTGCGGGCCGGTCGCTGCGGCCGCACGAAACGCAGGCAGCGCGGGTACGGCGGTGGTACGCGATCGCCGTACCCGCCCACAAAACGCCGCCGACGAACAGGATGAGCAGGTTCAGGCGATGCCAGTACAGGATGTCGCCGACGCCACCCTGCTCGCCCGGGACCCCGGTGAACGCGAAGACCACCAGCGCCGGAGACAGGGCGACTATCGCGATCAGGGTGTAGTCCGGGATCACCAGTGCCAGGCCGACCGCGAGTACGGCGGCGATTGTCTGCAGCAACCATCCGCGCGGCCGGCGTACCGTCATCACTACGGCCAGTACGGCGCCGCCGAGTCCCAGGATGGCCATCATCGGCCCGACAACCGCCACTGGAGCGCCTTCCAGGACCGAGGCGGTCGACCGGTCGTCCTCCACCCTCGCGAACGGGTAGTGAGCACCTCCTAACGACCAGTAAAGGCCTGCTACGCCGTAGACGAACGACCACAGGGCTGTCGTGCAGCCCACCAGGATCGGCCAGTTTTTTCGCATGACATGAGCGTCGGCCGGAACGCCGTCGTACCGGATCACCCGGCGGGGTGAGCGGGCTCCCTCGGGTGGGGGGAACGTGTAACACCGTGTTAACCCCGTGGCCGGGCGTGTCGGGCTGCGGGGTTTGCCGGACCCTCCTACTCTGACAATGACGGTCGGAGGGGAAGCCGGCTGTTACGGGAGGTGCGATCAGTTTGAGACGTTCGCCAGCCGGTTGCCCCATGCGGGGCAGAACGGAGTATCCGAGACGGTCTGTCTCGGTCTGGCTGATTCCCGACTCCCGGTCCAACACCTAACACTGGTGGGCCGGGCGTGGTGTGCACGTCGCGGCCCGAGAGGACGTGCGACATGGCTGCCACCCACGCCAAGGCGTCAAGTACCTCATCCACACCGGACCAGCGCACTTTTGTGCTGGACACCTCGGTGCTTCTGTCGGACCCGCACGCGATGCTGCGGTTCGACGAGCACGAGGTGGTCGTCCCGGTGGTCGTCGTCACCGAATTGGAGGCCAAACGGCATCATCCTGAACTCGGCTACTTCGCCCGTACCGCGTTACGCCTGCTCGACGAGCTCAGGATTCAGCACGGACGTCTGGACGCACCCCTGCCAGTGGGGGAGAACGGTGGAAGCCTGCGGGTCGAACTGAACCACACCGACCCGGAAAGCCTGCCGGCCGGTTTCCGGCTCGGCGACAACGACAGCCGCATCCTCGCAGTGGCGTGCAACTTCAAGGCCGAGGGCCGCGACGTCACGCTGGTCTCCAAGGACCTGCCGATGCGGGTGAAGGCCTCGGCCTGCGGCCTGGTGGCCGAGGAGTACCGGGCCGAGATCACCTTCGAGTCCGGCTGGACCGGGATGGCCGAGCTCGAGGTCGAGACCGCGGTGGTCGACGACCTGTACGAGGAGGGCATCCTCGAGCTCCAGCAGGCCGGTGAGTTCCCGACGCACACCGGGCTGGTGCTGCTGTCGGACCGGGGCAGTGCGCTCGGCCGGGTGATGCCGGACAAGCGGGTCCGGCTGGTCCGCGGCGATCGCGAGGCGTTCGGGATCCGCGGCCGGTCGGCCGAGCAGCGGGTCGCGCTCGACCTCCTGCTCGACCCCGACGTCGGGATCGTCTCGCTCGGCGGCCGAGCCGGTACGGGGAAGTCGGCCCTCGCGCTGTGCGCCGGCCTGGAGGCGGTGATGGAGCGCCGTCAGCACAAGAAGGTGGTCGTCTTCCGGCCGCTCTTCGCGGTCGGCGGTCAGGAGCTCGGCTACCTGCCGGGCAGCGAGTCGGAGAAGATGCAACCGTGGGCGCAGGCGGTCTTCGACACGCTGGGCGCGCTGGCCGGTGCCGACGTGATCGACGAGGTGATGGACCGCGGCATGCTCGAGGTGTTGCCGTTGACCCACATCCGCGGCCGGTCGCTGCACGACGCGTTCGTGATCGTCGACGAGGCGCAGTCGCTGGAGCGCAACGTGCTCCTGACCGTGCTGTCCCGGGTCGGGGCGAACTCGCGGGTCGTGCTGACCCACGACGTCGCCCAGCGCGACAACCTTCGGGTCGGCCGGCACGACGGCGTGGTCGCGGTGGTCGAGCAGCTCAAGGGCCACCCGTTGTTCGCCCATGTCACGCTGACTCGCTCGGAGCGTTCGCCGATCGCTGCACTGGTCACCGAGATGCTCGACGACCTGCAGATCTGACTGACGGGTAAGGAGTCATGGTGAGCTTCGCTCATCACTGTCTGTAAAGCACGCGTAAGACTTCGTCCGCCACGGCGCGGTCGCCCCTGCGGCGGCCGCGCCGTGGTTTGTGACCTGCTTGTGATCACGGTCGGTTTAGGCCAAAGTATGTTTCTGTTGCAGCCGACGGGGGTCGGGTTCTCGGAAGGAAAGATGAAAGCGAAGCGCTCCGTCGCGGCTCTCTCTGTGACAGGGATCGCCGTGGTCACCTTGGTGACGGGTATCGACCTCTTCAGCTCCGCCGGTAGCAGCTCTGCGTCCGGGCGGGCCGAGCTCGCGGTCGTGAACAGCGAGAAGGCGTCCGCCGCCAAGCCGCCGGTGAAGAAGATCCTGACCGCCCAGGAACAGGCCGAGGAAGCGATCCGGATCCGCAACCAGGTCGAGGCCAAGGCCCAGGAGATGCAGGCCTCCCAGGACGCCGCATGGCGCGCCCGAGTCGCCAAGAACGCCGCCCTCAAGCGCTACCAGGCGCTGCAGAAGACCGACCGCAGCTCCCGCGAGGAACGCGCCAGCCGGGACGCCGAGCGGAAGAAGTACGAGGGCACCCCCAAGCAGATCGCGATGAACCTACTGCCCGACCACGGCTGGGGCCAGGGCCAGTTCACCTGCCTGGAGAAGCTGTGGAACAAGGAGTCGCGCTGGAACCCTCGCGCCGACAACCCGACCTCCTCGGCCTACGGCATCGCCCAGGCCCTCCCCGGCAACCGCATGGCCGCCTACGGCTCCGACTGGCGCACCAACCCGGTCACCCAGATCAAGTGGGGCCTCGACTACATCGAGGACCGCTACGGCTCCCCCTGCTCCGCCTGGGCCCACTCCCAAGCCAAGGGCTGGTACTAGGTTTTTCGTAACGTCCGCCGCCACTCGGGCCGCCCCCTTCCTAACGTCCGAAGGATCGGAGGGCCGCCCTCCGATCTTTCGGACGTTACGGCGGAGCTGTGGTTAACGTCCGAATATCCGGAGGAGCGCCCTCCGATCCTTCGGACGTTGTGCTCAGCCGGGCCAGCCGGCGGAGCGGAGGAGACGTGCAACCTGGGACATGTAGTGGTCGGGGGCGACACGAAGGCCGATGACGGGGATCCGGAGGACCCGGGAGTGGCCGATGGTGAGTTCGTTCTGGCGGCTCGCATCGGATAGCGCCTGATCCGCCCCGAGGTGGTGGACGCCTTCGATCTCGACCACTGCGTCGTACCGGGTCCAGTCTGTGTCGAGGTACCAGGTGCCGTCCGGCCCGCGTCGCCGGGTTTGCCGGTCCGGCTCCGGGAGTCCGTAGTCCCGGCAGAGCTGGGCGAAGTCGAGCTCGCCGATCGACTGGGCGCCCTTCGCGAGATCGGGCAGGATCGTCGCGATGAACCTGCGCCGCCGATCTCGCCGTACGGTGGCGAACGCCTCCGCGATGGCCTCGGCCGTGGTCAGACCCTGCTGGACAGACATCGCCAAGATCGTTGCGGCTTGCCGGTCCGAGCGTGCCCACAGGGCGGCCCGAACCGCGGCGACCGGGGGACGGGTACGTGGTAGGCCGATCTCTTCCAGGTCGTCCGGCTTCCGGCGGCGGGTTTCGTGGACGACCACACCGCGAGCCCGGCGCGGATGCCAGGACTTCGGCACCGAGACATGCAGTACGTCGTCAAATCCGCTCAAGCCCGCCGCGCGCAAGGCTGTCGAGCCGTCGAGCGCGGCGTCCCCGCCGATCTCGAAGATTGCCGACCACCACAGTGCCTGCGCACTCGGCGGGCCGGTGTGGATCGCGATGGTCTGTGGGCCCGGCCGGGCCCAGCGTTCCCCGCGCAACGCGGACGTGATCTCCCACCGCGGCACTCCCAGCGCCGCCAGCTGGCGACGCGAGACGACGCCGTCCTGCGCCGATGCAACATGCGCCAGCTGCCCGGCCCACCATCGACGTCGCGCCCGCCGCGCAAATTCCGCACACCGCCCACATCGCACTGCCCCAAAACATTTCGTCGTGTCACTCACGACAAGAAGATGCCGCGAACCAATCCCTACCGCAGTTGCCCTTTCCCATCTGTGGATAACCCGCCGCCGACAACGTCCGAAAAACCGGAGGGGGGCCCTCCGATCGTTCGGACGTTGTGTCGGTGGTGCTGACAACGTCCGAAAAACCGGAGGAGGGCCCTCCGATCGTTCGGACGTTGGGATGATGGGCGGGTGGAGATCGCGCGGGGTCAGTCCTGTCTCTTATACGCATCTGACGCTGAC
>NZ_SMKA01000154.1 GCF_004348455.1 Kribbella albertanoniae | reverse complement strand
GCCACCCAGGAGACCCCCCGATGAACCTCCAAGACCTCCGCACCGAGCTCAACACCCGAGCCGAAGAAGCCGCCACCCGCGAGCCCGACCTCCTGCCCGGCATCCGTCACAAGATCCGCCGCACGAAGCAACGCCGTACGGCGACAGCCCTCGCCTCGGTCGCGGCCCTCGCGATCCTCGCCGTGGCCGTCGTACCGGGTGTCCTGAACACCTCCACGCCGGATCCCGCCACCCCGCAGGACTACGTCAAGGACGGCCAGACCGTCCCCGGCATGATCAACGGCGACAAGTTGCTCAAGGCATGGATCGGCGACCCGAACCAGAACAAGATCTCGTTCGCCTGGACCCCGACCACGAACAAGATCGCGATCTACGCCTCCTGCGACTCCGTCGGCTACGCGGTGCCGAAGGAGGTGCGGATCCGGATCGGCAACTGGTACGCCGGTAGCGTGCCGTGCCGCGACGGCAGCACCGAAACCGAGACCAGGCCGGTTGAGTACTTCTTGCCCGAGTCGGCGCTCTGGCTGGAGTCGCCGGTCGGGAAGGCCACGACGGTCACCGCAGAAGGCGTCGACGAAGAGAGCGGAAAGGTCAGCGGCTCGGTCGAGCGCATCCAGGTCGGCATCTACAGCACCGACGGCGGCAGCTCCGCACCCAACGACCTCACACCGGGACCGGACGACTTCCAGGCCGACGGCATCGTGTACCGGCGACAGATCGGCGGCGACACCCTGCTCGGCGCGGCGGTGACCAACTCGGGCGTCAAGGAGGTCCGATTCGACTTCACTCCAACCACCGCGCCTCTGGTGCTTCACCCGTTCTGCACCGCCAACCAGGCCTCGGACGACCCGGCGAACGTTCCGTACCAGGTCCAGATCAGCATCGGCGGTAAGCCGACGGTGACCATGACCTGTCACGGCGACTCGGTCGATGCGGGCCTCGGCACAAGCTCCACGCTGCCGGCCCTTCCGGCCGGACAGAAGGTCGAAGCAGTCGCCCGCCTGGTGTCAGCGCGCAAGGATGGTCCGCCAGTACCTAGCGATGCGTACGTCGGCCTCGGAATCTACGCCGAGGGTCAGCAGCGCGTCGTAGGAGGCGTCAAACTCGCCGAACGGATCGAGTTCGGTGGCACCGACTACCGGCTCGGCGCCATCAAGTCGGCTCCAGGTCCGGCGAAGGAGGTCGTGATCGATACCCCGGCGGACCAAGCCTTCGTCGTCGCATACGGCGGAGCGCAGCTCGGCGCCACCGGGAGCATGCGGGCAGAGGCACGCGTCGGCACCGCCGTCATCGGCGGGATGCAGGTCGACACCGCAAGCGGTGGCGATCTGGGCGTCGGCAAGGAAACCGTCTCGGCCGGACCGGCGAAACAAGCCGGGATGGTCATCACCGAGGGCAAGCCGACCGGCGGCACCCTGGTGATTGCGATCTATCTGCCTGCCTAGAGCCAGGCGTGCAGGTCGGCGGCGTCTTTGACGAGCTGCTCGGGGTTGTTGTCGGGGACGAACTCCAGCAGCGCGTTCAGCTCGCGGGGGTCCGCCGCCAGCTTGGCCAGGACCTGGCGCCATAACGACTCGCGGGTGGCCAGGGGGCGGCGGGTGCCGTCGGGGTCCCAGGAGAAGACGTGGACTGTGGTCAGCCAGGGCAACAGCGCGTCTAGTTGCTGGAGGCATTCTTCGTCGGGCATGCCTACGGGAGGTTGCCAGTACGTCGTGAGGTTCGGGGCGCCGACGTCCATCAGCAACGTGATGGTGGAGTCGACCTCGTCGGTCAGCGTGTTGCGGTGGAACTCGAGGGCGATCTCGATTCCGGAGCTGGCAGCTACATCCGCCAGCTCGGCCAGACCGCGGGTGACGGCCATCCGGTCGCCGACGCCGGCTTCCGCCGTACCGACTGTTCCGGCCCAGACGCGGATGCGGGAGGCGCCGAGGGCTTCGGCGGTGGCGACCGTCGCACGCATTTGTTCGCGGTCGGCGGCGCCGGCGCGGAGGTAGGAGCCGTAGGCGACGGTTTGGAGGCCGTGCAGCTCGGTCAGGTTCTTCACGCGGCGCGCGGCGACCAGGTCGCCGAGGGGAACGTGGACGTCGCCGCCCCACTCGATCGCCTTCAGGCCTGCCTGGGCCGCGACCTCCACCACCTCGTCGGCCGGCAACTGACGGAACGTCACCGAGACCAGTCCGGTCCTCACACCCACGTGTGCCTCCTCAGGTTCACCCCTCTATCCAACCGCATCGGGCCAGCGCCGCCCACGCGATCCCGGTCACCGTCTCACGTCATGAGCAAAGCTCTTGGATGCAACTGACGCTCGCGCTTAGAGTGCAAGCTGTGCCGGAACAGCGAAAAGGGTTCATCTACGGGTTCACCGCCTATCTGATGTGGGGCCTGTTCCCGCTGTACTGGCGGCTCCTCGACCGGTCCGGCGCGATCGAACTCCTCGCCCACCGGGTGATCTGGTCGCTGCTCACGATCGCCGCGCTGGTCGCCGTACTGCGGAAGTTCGGTCAGGTGAAGGCGTTGCTCCGGCAGCCGCGGAAGCGGTGGGCCCTGATGGGCGCCGCGCTGCTGATCTCGGTCAACTGGGGCACGTACATCTTCGGCGTGATCAACGGCCATGTGGTCGAGACCTCGCTCGGGTACTTCATCACCCCGTTGTTCGCGGTCTTCCTCGGCGTGGTCGTCCTGAAGGAGCGGCTGCGCCCGGCGCAGTGGGTCGCGCTGGCGATCGCGTTCGCCGCCGTCCTCGGGCTGGCGATCGAGAACGGCCGGCCGCCGTGGATCGCGATCATCCTGACGTTCTCGTGGGGCTTCTACGGGCTCGTGAAGAAGAAGGCCGACGCGGGCGCGATCGAGGGGATGGCGGTCGAGTCGGCCACCGTCGTACCGCTGGCGATCGCGGCGCTCGTCGTACTAGGTGTGCAGGGTCAGTCAACCGTCACGCATGGCGGGACCGGGTACTTCATCCTGGTACTGCTGACCGGCCCGCTGACCGCCGTACCGCTGCTGTTCTTCGGCGCAGCCGCGACCAGGACGTCGCTGACGACTCTCGGTCTGCTGAACTACGTCGCCCCGATCCTGCAGTTCATCTGCGGCGTCACGCTCTTCCACGAGCACATGTCGCCGATGCGCTGGGCCGGGTTCGGCCTGGTCTGGCTGGCGCTGGCGATCTTCACCTTCGACGGGCTGCGGAAGCGGCGGCGTACGATCGCACTCGAGCGGGCCGCGCTGGCCACCTCCGGAGTGTGAGTGTTCGACTGCTCTTTGCTACTGAGGGTTACCTAAGCCGTCCGGCGTTCATCTGACCTTCACTCAGCGACCGCTTGTTCTGCCTAATGTCCCGACGTGACCAAGTTTCTCCCGCTGATCAGTCAGCTAGGTACCCGCCACGGTTCCCGCTCGTTCCGCACTTGTGAGCTGAAGTGCGCCAACCAGTGCGACCACGCTCAGCCGAACACGTCCGGCAACGAGCACATCCAGTCCGTCGTGCGCACAGCCTTCACCCGCCGCAAGGCCTTGAAGGTCGGTGCGGCCGGTGCTGCCGCCGCCGGAATCGCGACGCTGGCCAGCAACATCCCGGCCACCGCGGACCAGCAGGTGTACGGCGGCTTCCCGCGCGGGAACGGCGACTTCCCCGGCTTCGAAGGTGGTCACGGCAAGCTGACCCACGCCGTCGTACCGCCGAACCGTAAGGACGCGATCGTCGTCCCGCGCGGCTACGAGCAGGGCGTCATCATCGCCTGGGGCGACCCGGTCGAGTACGGCGCTCCGCGGTTCGACGTGAACCGGCAGTCGGCGGCGGCGCAGGCCCAGCAGTTCGGCTACAACAACGACTACACGATGATCGTGCCGCTGCGCGACGAGCGGAAGTCGTTGCTGGTCTGCAACCACGAGTACACCGACGAGTATCTGATGTTCCCGACCGGCAAGTACGACCTGGCCACCCAGGCCAAGATCAGCCTGGCCGCGCACGGCATGTCGGTGGTCCAGATCGAGCGCGTCGGCCGCACCGGTCAGTGGCGCCGCGACAAGCACCTGTCCCGCTACAACCGCCGGATCACGGCGACCACGAAGTTCGAGGTGACCGGCCCGGCCGCCGCCGACCCGCGCGTCGGAAAGGTTGCCTACGGCACCTTTGGTAACTGCGCAGGCGGCGTCACCCCGTGGGGGACCATCCTGTCCGGCGAGGAGAACTTCAACGGGTACTTCGACGTCAGCGGCACCGTGCCGGCCGAGTACGTCGACAGCTTCAAGCGGTACGGCGTCCCGACGACGGTGACCAAGTCGGCCCGCCAGTGGAGCCTCGTCGACCCGCGGTGGGACCTGTCGAAGACGCCGACCGAGGCGTTCCGGGCGGGCTGGATCGTCGAGGTCGACCCGTACGACCCGAAGTCGACGCCGAAGAAGCGCACGATGCTCGGCCGGATGAAGCACGAGGGTGCGACCATCACGATCACCGCCGACGGCCGGATCGCGGCGTACCTGGGTGACGACGAGCGCGGCGAGTACGTCTACAAGTTCGTGTCGACCGGTAAGTACGACCCGGACAACCGCAAGAACAACTTCGGTCTGCTGGACGAGGGCACGCTGTACGTCGCCAAGTTCACCGGTGACGGGACCGCGGACGGCCTGTTCGACGGCACCGGTCAATGGATCCCGCTGACCACGGACAAGAAGTCGTTCATCGACGGGATGAGCGTCGCCGACGTCCTGATCAACGTCCGGTCCGCCGCCGACAAGGTGTCCGCGACCCGGATGGACCGGCCGGAGGACATCGAGCGCAACCCGGTGACCGGCCGGATCTACGCCGCGATGACGAACAACTCCGACCGCGGCGGCAAGTTCGCCGTCGACGAGGCGAACCCGCTGGCCAAGTCGTTCGTCCGGGAGAAGCTCGACGGCCCGCTGATCGAGAAGGCCGGTAACCGCAACGGGTACATCCTCGAGCTCACCGAGGAGGGCGACGACGCGGCCAAGACCGGCTTCAACTGGACCCTGTTCCTGGTCTGCGGCGACCCGACCTCGCAGGAGACGTACTTCGGTGGCTACGACAAGTCCAAGGTGAGCCCGATCTCCTGCCCGGACAACGTCTCCTTCGACGGCTCCGGCAACCTGTGGATCTCCACCGACGGCAACGTGCTCGGCTCCAACGACGGTATCTTCACCGTCCCGGTGGCCGGCCCGAACCGCGGTCAGGTCAAGCAGTTCCTCTCCGTCCCGTTCGCCGCCGAGGCCTGCGGACCGCTCATCTCCGAGGACGACAAGACCGTCTTCGTCGCCGTCCAGCACCCGGGCGAGACCGACGACGCGACCTTCGAGAAGCCCACCTCCACCTGGCCGCACACCGACAAGTTCCCGCGCCCCGCGATCGCCTGCGTCTGGCGCCGCGACGGCGGCCGCGTCGGGTCGTAGCTTGACCTCAGCTAACCTGGACATCTAGTATCCAGGTTATGAAGATGAACGAGGGCGTCGAGTGGGCGATGCACAGCTGCGTGAACCTCAGCTGGCTGCCCGGCGAGGCGGTCACCGCCAAGCGACTCGCCGCCTTCTACAACCTGCCCACGGCGTACCTGAACAAGCAGTTGCAGGCGCTCGCGAGGGCCGGGATCGTCTCCTCGATCTCCGGCCCCAAGGGTGGGTTCCAGCTGGCCCGGGATCCGCGGAAGATCAGCCTGCTCGACATCGTGGTGGCGATCGACGGCGCCGATGACGCCTTCCGCTGCACGGAGATCCTGAAGGCCGGGCCAGGTGCGAACCCGAAGGCCGACTACGTGAAGACCTGCCAGATCTCGCGGGCGATGCGCGCGGCCGAGCTCACCTACCGGCGCGAGCTGGCCGCCCAGACGATCGCCGACATCGCCGAGCAGGTGCTGGCGGAGCATCCGGATGCGCCGGACAACACCCGCTCGCACTTCGCCAACCTCACGGTCTGAGGTTTTGTCTTAATTCTGGATATTTGACATCCACAATCTGAGGAGTTCGTTATGACGTTCACCAAGCCTGTTCTCGTCCGCGCGGCCGACGGGGAGGTGCTGTCCGCGAGCGGCGTGACGCTGCTGACCGACGTACCGGAGACCGGTGGTCAGCTGACCAGCCACCGCTCGATCTTCCAGCCCGGCAAGGAAGGCGCTCCCCCACACCAGCACCACGAGGCGTCCGAGCTGTTCTTCGTGATCGGCGGGCAGCTGCGGGTGCTGCTCGACGACGAGCTGCTCGTCCTCGACCGCGGCGACTTCCTCGTCGTACCGCCGAGCACGACGCATGCCTTCGAAGCCGCCGGTACGTCGGACGCCGAGGTGCTGTTCGTCCTCACCCACGCGAAACCGCGCTTCGGGTACTACCGCCTGCTGGAGCAGGCCTACCGCGGTGACGCCGACTGGTCAGAGGTCGCCGCCACCAGCGACCTCTACGACAACCACTACGCGGAGAGCCCGACCTGGGCCGGCCGCTGACTCAGCTCTGCTCGAGGCCGCGGCCCGGCTTGCCGGTGGACTTCTGCTGGGCAGCGGACGCGGTAGGCGCGGCCTGCTGATCAGCCGTGCCGGCAGTGGGCGAGACAGGAGCGCCGGAGTCGCCGAAGGCGGTCTGGAACGCGCGCATGGCGTCCGGGTCCACCGTCCGGCCGGACGGCAAGGTCACCTCGCCCTTGACCTCCGCCGCCTCCGACAAGGCAGCCAGCACGATCTCGTCCTGCTTGAGCTGCTCGGCGGTCGGCGGCGCCTGAGCGGCGTGGGGGTCGTTCTGGGGCAGGGCGTAAGTGTCCGGACCGGTGCCGCCGAGGCGTGACGGGACCAGATCGCCGTACCCGTCGGCCACGTACTGCCAGAGCTCGTCGCGCCGCTCCTGCTCGTGCTGCCCGTTGAGGATCGCGTCGAACTCGACGTCGGCATAGACGGTCGGCAACTCACCGCCCACGGTCTTGTAGCCGTCCATCTGGTACACGGTGGTGTTCGGCTGCCGCGGCCTCGGCTCGTCGTCGTCGTACCCGCCAGGCTGATAGGGAATGTTGCCGAGGTCGGGCCGCTCGATCTTCGTACCCTTACCGGCGAGCACGGTACGCCGGGTCTCGTCGACCCGGATCGACCCACCCCGCTGGTATTCCAGCTCCGCGCTCGCGAACTTCGAGGCCGAGTAGTCGACCTTCCCACCCCGCGCGAGGTGCTTCTGCACGAACTTCAGATAGATCGGCAGTGTCACCGCCGGATCGTTGCTGAACTCCGGCTCACTCTTACGAAACCCGAACGCCATCCCCCCAGGCTAGATCCGAAAAGAGTCACCCGGCCGACCAGCCTCCACCCCTCACCCCGCCAGGCAATTTGAGGGGATATCCGTCGAACTACACCCTTCTCCGGTCAATTTTTGAGGGGAGAACCAGCACCTTGAGGGGAGATCCCCTCGTTTCCCGGGCCGCAACCACAGCCCCAGGCACAGCCCGGAAGCTCAGGCGACGTCCAGCCGCGGTCACCGGCCTCGCTATCCACCCCAACCACCGCCGCGACCAGCGACCCTTCTTTCGAGTCGGCCGGGAGCGGCGACAAGCCACAGCGCAACGTCCCTGTCCGAGTCCTTTCGGACCTGTGCCCCACTCGTCCGCCAACGGCGGCCTACACAACCACAGGCCGAATGCGCTGCAGCTGCTGCTGACACACGGCCGGCCGGGCTCGGTGATCGAGTTCCTGGACGCGACCGGGCCGCTGACCGACCCGGTCGCGCACAAACGCCTGGGGGCCGGCGGCCGGGGACATCGCGATGCTCACCCCGGCGGTGGGCCGATCGAGCAGGTGGCTGGGCTGGATGGCGAGGTTCGGTGACCGCGGCTTCACGTCGCCTGGGGCTGACAGGCTGTGGCTGAGGTGCGCGATGCTCAAGGTCTCGCGTTAGACGGTGATTTTTCGGGCCTATACGCCGATTTTTTCACATCTAACGCGCCAAACATCCCCGGGAGCCCGAGAGCACGGGCCGGGAGTCACCTTGAGCATCCACCAACCATCTGACACCCGCCGAAACGATCGAACCGTGCAGGTAAGTCGCCCGACCAGCTCACCTTGAGCAGCCATCAACCACATTCGGAGAGCGCACCTGGTTGACCCGTGCACAACGTCGTACCCGCCCACGTCGAGAGCCTTGAACTAACCGGCCTTGGGGACAACACAGCAGCACCCGCGGCAACAGGGACAACTCCGTGACACACTTCCCTTGCCTAACAGTCAAAAGCTCTTTAGATTGTTAGGTAGAGGTGATGTCGATGCTCTATCAGCCGGAACTGATCGGCGGTCATGTCGCTCTGGACCTGCTGAATACCGTTTCCTGGCGGCTGGAGCCGTCGCGGACCGTCGACCGGATCGCCAGCCCGGAGGCGCTGGCGACGTGGTGTGCGGCGGTGGGGCTCAGCGGAGATGGCGAGCCCGACGGGGTGGCCGCTGTGCGTGCGGTCGTCTACGACGTTGTGTTACCCATTGCGCGCGGGACCGGACCTGGGGATCTGCGGGAACTGCAGAGCTTGCTGGCAAGTGCCCTGGGGCGTGCGAAGCCAGCGGGACTGCGACCGTTGGACTGGGTCGGCGCCAGTCTCGTGGACGAGTTGGTGCTCGCGGCTGGGCGGCTGCTGGAGCGGGAGGATCTGAGCAGGCTGCGGGAGTGCCAGGACGATGGCTGTGGATGGCTCTTCCTGGACCGCAGTAAGAACGGGTCTCGACGGTGGTGCAGCTCTGGCGACTGCGGGAATCGCGCGCGGGCGAAGCGGCACTACGAGCGAGTTCGCGCTGGGCGGGAAGTATGAGGAGCCATGCGGCAGTGGCCGCGCTGCTCGATCGGCGGCAGGAGTTCTTCGAGGGCATGCGACTGGGCATCGGGCCTGGCGCTGCCGCCTTCGTGCTGGCGTTGAGCTTCGGAGCCGAGGCCGTGGCACGGGACTGGGGTTTCGGGCTGCCGGTGCTGTTCTCGATGTTCGCCTGGTCCGGATCGGCGCAGTTCGCGTTGCTGACGTCGATCGCCGGTGGCTCGGCAGTTGTCGCGGTGACGTCGGCAGTCCTGATCAACGCTCGCTATCTGATGATGAGCCTCGCCCTCAACGACAGCCTGCACGGCAGTCGGCTCTCCCGCGCGCTCCAGGTGCAGGCGCTCTGCGACGCGTCGTTTGTCGTTGCCCACAACACCAAAGGTGGCTACGACATCGTTCGACTCGTTGGCGCGAGCATTCCGCAGTGGGTGCTCTGGGCCGCCGGGACCGCGGTCGGCGCACTGACGGCGCCCTCTCCGGACCTGATGCAGCGGCTGGGTCTCGATGTGGCCTTCCCGGCCTTCTTCCTGATCCTCGCGCTCGACGAGTTGCGCCGATCGAAGCGAGCCCTGGCAGCCGGTCTGCTGGGTGCCTCGGTCGCCGCCGCGCTGCTCTTCGTCACCACTCCGAGCTACGCCTTGCTGGGCGCCATCGCCGCGGCCCTGCTCGGCATTCTTCCTGAGAAGGAGGCCGAACAAGCATGAGGCTCTGGTTGTCCGCAGCAGTCGTGACCGTGATCAACTGGCTGCTGAAGGCAAGCGCCCCGCTGGTCATCGGCGGCCGCAAACTCCCACCGCCGGTGCTCAGGCTGACGGCGCTCACCGCACCGGTTCTGCTGGCTGGTCTGATCGTCACGGAGCTGGGCGGCGAGCACTGGCAGGCGCTCGACTGGACGAAGCTGGTCGGCGTCGGGGCCGCCGGTGGACTGTGCTTGGCGAAGGTGCCGATGTTGCTGGCCGTCGCCGGCGGCATCGTCGTCACCGCGCTGATTCGCCTCAGCCTGCGCTGACAGCACCCACTGGCTGCGCGAGCGAATCAGCAACCAGATCCGGGTGTCGTTCCTGCGGACCGGGTGCGACGATGGGCCGCATGCGATGGATTGATGCGTTGGAGGGGACGGCCGCGGAGAAGTTGCCGGAGGCCGTGCATCGTTACTACCGACAGGGTTCCGCCGGGGGGATCAGCGTCGGGGAGGCGGTTGCCGCCTGGTCGTCGTACCGGTTTCGGCCGCGGGTTCTGCAGGACGTGTCGTCGATCGAGCTTGGCACGACAGTGCTCGGTACGCCGGTCTCGTCGCCAGTGCTCGTCGCGCCGTCAACGCTGCAGCGGCTGGCGGATCCGGACGGGGAGATCGCGATGGCGAACGGTGTCCGCGACGCCGGGTCGCTGCTTGGTGTCTCCAGCAACGCCGGGACCCGGTTCGCCGACCTCGGTGCGACCGGTGTCCCGTGGTGGCTGCAGATCTACATCGTGCGGAACCGCAGCATCACCGAGCAGATGCTCGACGCGGCTGTTGCCGGTGGCGCAAAGGCGATCGTCCTCACGGTCGACACCCCGGTGGTCGGACGCAAGGAGGACGACGGTCCGGTGGTGTGGTCGTACGTCCAGCCGGGGCAGCTGCGGATCAACGTCCCCGAGGGCAACTGGACCGACGAGGACCTCGACAAGGCGGACGACCTGACCCCGGACGTGATCGGCTGGCTGGCCGAGCGCACCGGACTCCCAGTCGTCGTGAAAGGCGTCCTGCGCGGCGACGACGCCAAACGCATCTCCGACGCAGGTGCCGCCGGCATCATCGTCTCCAACCACGGCGGTCGCCAGCTCGACGGCTCGATCCCCACCGCCCAGGCCCTCCCCGAGGTCGCAGAGGCCCTGGCCGGTACCACCACCGAGCTGTACGTCGACGGTGGCATCCGGCGCGGTGAGCACGTCCTCGCCGCCCTGGCGCTCGGAGCCCGCGCCGTTTTCGTCGGCCGCCCAGCCCTCTGGGCCCTCACCGTCGACGGCCAGTACGGCGTAACCCGGCTCCTCAGCGAACTCGCCGAAGAGCTCGAACACACCCTCCAGCTCGTCGGCGTCCCCCGGCTGACCGACCTCACCCCGGACCTCGTCGTACGGGCCTGAACTCCGAAGCCCGTCGTACAGGCTTGCCAGGAACAACAAAGGCCCCGGGAGAAATCCCGGGGCCTTGCTGTGTCGAGCTAGGTGCGGATCAGGCGTCCGCGTCCTGGCCGAGGAGGTTGCGGGTGGCGCTCGGGTCGACCGGGACACCGGGGCCCATGGTCGTCGAGAACACCGCCTTGCGGATGTAGCGGCCCTTGGAGCTGGCCGGCTTCAGTCGCAGGATCTCCTCGAGCGCGGCGCTGTAGTTCTCCACCAGCTGGGCCTCGTCGAACGACGCCTTGCCGATGATGAAGTGCAGGTTCGCGTGCCGGTCGACCCGGAACTCGATCTTGCCGCCCTTGATGTCCGTGACGGCCTTGGTGACGTCCGGGGTGACCGTGCCGGTCTTCGGGTTCGGCATCAGGCCACGCGGGCCGAGGACGCGACCGAGGCGGCCGACCTTGCCCATCAGGTCAGGGGTGGCGACGACGGCGTCGAAGTCCAGCCAGCCGTCGGTCACCTTCTTGATCAGGTCGTCGTCACCGACGAAGTCGGCGCCGGCGGCCTTCGCGGCCTCGGCCTTGTCACCGGTGGCGAAGACGAGGACCCGTGCCGTCTTGCCGGTACCGTGCGGAAGGTTGACGGTGCCGCGCACCATCTGGTCGGCCTTACGGGGGTCGACCCCGAGGCGCATCGCGACGTCCACGGTCGAGTTGAACTTCTTCGTCCCGGCGGACTCCTTGGCCAGCCGGATCGCCTCGAGCGGGGAGTACAGGTGATCGAAGTCGATCTTGTCCGCGATCGCGCGGTATGCCTTGCTGCGCAGTGCCATTGCTGTTTCCTCTCTGGGGTGTGGTCTCCGGGCGGCGCTACGCCCTGCCACAACTACTCGTGGTGCTGGTGCTGCCGCGGCGCTCAGGCCTCGACGGTCACACCCATGGAACGGGCGGTGCCCTCGATGATCTTCATCGCGGCGTCGATGTCACGGGCGTTCAGGTCCGGCATCTTGGTGGTGGCGATCTCGCGGACCTGGTCCTTGGTGATCTTGCCGACCTTGTCCTTGTGCGGGACGGCCGAGCCCTTCTGCAGACCGGCGGCCTTCTTGATCATCTCGGGCGCCGGCGGCGTCTTGGTGACGAACGTGAAGGAACGGTCTTCGTAGATGGTGATCTCGACCGGGACCACGTTGCCACGCATGGATTCCGTCTGGGCGTTGTACGCCTTGCAGAACTCCATGATGTTGACACCGTGCGGGCCGAGCGCCGTACCAACCGGCGGGGCGGGCGTCGCTGCGCCGGCCTGGAGCTGCACCTTGACCAGGGCAGCGATCTTCTTCTTGGGAGGCATTCTGTCGGGTCCTTAGACTTTCTGGATCTGGTTGAAGCTGAGTTCCACCGGGGTCTCCCGGCCGAAGATCTCCACCAGCGCCTTGATCCGCTGTGCGTCGGCATTGATCTCCGTGATCGTGGCGTGCAGGGTCGCGAACGGCCCGTCCACCACCATGACCGAGTCGCCGACCCCGAAGTCGGCCACCTCGACCTTCTTCTTGGCCGCCGTCTTGGCGGGTGCGGCACCTGCTTCGGCTGCCGCCGCCTCGGCCGCCGCAACGACGGCCGGAGCGAGCATCTTCTCGACCTCTTCGAGGCTGAGCGGGACCGGCTTCTGGCTGTTGCCGACGAAACCGGTGACCGACGGCGTGTGCCGCACGGTCGACCAGGACTCGTCGGTCAGATCCATCCGGACCAGGACATAACCAGGGAGGACGGTGCGCTTGACCATCTTGCGCTGACCGTTCTTGATCTCGGCGACCTCTTCGGTCGGCACGACGATCTCGAAGATGAAGTCCTCCATGTTCAGGGAGTTGATCCGGTTCTCGAGGTTGCCCTTGACCCGGTTCTCCATCCCTGAATACGTGTGTACGACGTACCAGTCGCCGATCTGCGAGCGGAGCCGGCTGCGCAGCTCCTCGAGCGGGTCGCCCGGCTCCTCGTCCTCGTCGGCCTCCGCAGCCGCGGCGGCGACCGCCAGGGCCGCGTCGTCGGCGCCGTCGTCGTCCGCGCTGGAGAAGACCACCGCGTCGACAGCCGGCTCGGCCTCGGTGCTGTCGTCGGCCGCGGTCTCCGCGGTCTCGTCGGCCAGCTCCTCGGCAGCGTCGTCGACATCGGCCTGGGTCACGACCTCGGCCGCTTCGGCGTCGTCCGCGGCGGCGACCACCACGACCGGCTCGTCGTCGGAGTCGTCGGTCTCGGCGGGGCCTTCCTCGGCCTCGTCGTCGGCGGAGTACTCCGGCTCCTCGACCACGACCTCGTCGGTCTCGTCGTCGGAGTCCTCGTCGTCGAGGCCCGCGAAGGGGTCGTCACCGTCGTCGGCGAACAGGTCGTCGTCCTCGACGACAGTGGTCTCGTCGAAGTCGAGATCCAGGTCGTCGTCGGAGTCGGATACGTCGAACTCGTCCTTGAGCTCAAGGACCTCGTCGTCGCGCTCTGACACGTCGTACTCCGTCATCTGTGGATCGGTTCTGGATCTGGCGTCGGGGGTGGGGCGGTGCCCCGCTCCCCGGCCTGCGTGGGCGGTGTCCGGCCTCAGCCGAAGATCTTGAGTACTGCCCAGCCGAAGGCGAGGTCGAGGACCGAGACGATCGCGATGACGAACACCACGAAGGTCAGCACCACCACGAAGTAGGTGGACAACTGCTTGCGGGTGGGCCAGACGACCTTGCGGAGCTCGGCGACCACCTGGCGGTAGAAACGCAGCAGGCCTCTGCCTTGCTTGCCTTCCGCAGGCTTACCGGCGCCGGACGGTGCCGGGGTGCGCGTCTCCGTCACGACCTACCTCTTTCGCTAGCGGCGGCCTGACCGGCCCTGCGCCGGTCAGGATGTGCAGGGCACGAGGGACTTGAACCCCCAACCTTCGGTTTTGGAGACCGATGCTCTGCCAGTTGAGCTAGTGCCCTCTGCAATCCATCCGGACGCCGCACAGGACCTGAACTCGGGCATGCCGAGTCAGGGCCATCAACGCCCGGACTAGAAGAGTGTACGGGTTCGGAGCCACCTGGTCGAACTCGGCCTGTCGGCGTCGTCCTGCCTGCTCCTGACCCACACAGCCCCCGAACCGGGCGCCGTACCGCGACCAGAACCATACAGCCTGCACTCGGACACAACGGACCGCACCCCCTGCGTGTTCCCCGGATCACACCGGTCCGGGTCCCGATATTGCCGGGCACCCTCCCGGACAGTGCTGCCAGGATGGCGGTATGAGTTCCAGGATCTCGGCGCGGATCGGCGCCATCAGCGAATCGGCAACCCTGGCGGTCGACAGCAAGGCCAAGGCGCTCAAGGCCGCCGGCCGGCCCGTCATCGGCTTCGGCGCGGGCGAGCCGGACTTCCCGACGCCGGACTACATCGTCGAGGCGGCTGTCGAGGCCGCCCGGGACCCGAAGAACCACCGCTACAGCCCGGCCGGCGGTCTGCCGGAGCTGAAGCAGGCGATCGTCGAGAAGACCAAGCGCGACTCCGGGTACGAGATCGAGGCTGCCCAGGTCCTGGTCACCAACGGCGGCAAGCACGCGGTCTACAACACTTTCGCGACCCTGCTCGACCCGGGTGACGAGGTGCTGCTGCCGGCGCCGTACTGGACGACCTACCCGGAGGCGATCCTCCTGGCCGGTGGAGTGCCAGTGGAGGTGCTCGCGGACGAGTCACAGGACTACCTGGTCACCGTCGAGCAGCTGGAGGCCGCTCGGACCGACAAGACCAAGGCCCTGCTGTTCTGCTCACCGTCCAACCCGACCGGTGCGGTCGACAGCCGCGAGTCGATCGAGGCGATCGGCCGCTGGGCGCTCGAGCACGACATCTGGGTGATCACCGACGAGATCTACGAGCACCTGACGTACGACGGCGTCCAGTCGACGTCGATCCCCGTGGTCGTGCCGGAGCTGGCGGACCGGACCGTCGTACTGAACGGCGTCGCCAAGACGTACGCGATGACCGGCTGGCGGGTCGGCTGGATGATCGGCCCGAAGGACGTCATCAAGGCCGCCACCAACCTCCAGTCGCACCAGACGTCGAATGTCGGCAACATCGCCCAGCGGGCCGCGATCGCCGCACTCACCAACGACCTGAGCGCGGTCGAGGAGATGAAGGTCGCCTTCGACCGCCGTCGCCGGACCATGGTGCGGCTGCTGAACGAGATCCCCGGTGTGGAGTGCCCGACGCCGACCGGTGCCTTCTACGCGTACCCGTCGGTGAAGGGCCTGCTCGGCAAGGACATCCACGGCCGTACGGCGACCACGTCCGCAGAGCTGGCCGGGATCATCCTGGACGAGGCGGAGGTGGCCGTCGTACCGGGTGAGGCCTTCGGTGCGCCGGGGTACCTGCGGCTGTCGTATGCGCTCAGCGACGAGGACCTGACCGAGGGCATCGGCCGGATCGCCAAGCTGCTGAGCTGATTCGCCCGGGATCCCTACCCGCCTGGATTTCACCGGGCGGGTAGGGACTCTGTAACCTTCGGTAATGACGCAGCGTGACCTGCGGGTGCTGCCGAAGGCGCATCTGCATCTCCACTTCTCCGGCTCGATGCGGCATCTGACGCTGGTCGAGCTCGCGGACAAACACGGGGTCCGGCTGCCCGACGCACTACGCACCGAATGGCCGCCGGATCTGTCCGCGGCCGACGAGCGGGGCTGGTTCCGCTTCCAGCGGCTGTACGACATCGCGCGTTCGGTGCTGCGCACGGAGGACGATGTACGGCGTCTCGTCCGGGAGGCGGCCGAGGACGACCGTGCCGACGGCTCCCGGTGGCTGGAGATCCAGGTCGACCCGTCCGGGTATGCGAACCGCTTCCACGGCATCACCGAGTTCACCGACCTGGTGCTGGACGCGGCCCGTGACGCTGCGGCCTCCACCGGTATCGCCGTCCAGGTGATCATCGCCGCCAACCGCACCCGGCACCCCCTCGACGCCCGCATCCTGGCCCGCCTCGCCGCGCAGTACGTCGGCCGTGGCGTGGTCGGCTTCGGCCTGTCGAACGACGAACGCCGCGGTACGACGTCAGAGTTCGCACCGGCCTTCCGTATCGCCCGCAACGCCGGTCTGCTCGCCGCACCGCACGGTGGTGAGCTCTGCGGCCCCGCGACCGTCCGCACCTGCCTCGACGAGCTCGGTGCCGGCCGCATCGGCCACGGCGTCCGCTCTGTCGAGGACCCAGAGCTGCTCAAGCGCGTTGTGGACGCCCAGGTAGCACTGGAGGTGTGCCCGGCCTCCAACGTCTCGCTGGGCGTCTACCGCCACGCCGAAGACGTCCCTCTCCGCCGCCTGTACGAAGCCGGCGCCCGCATCGCCCTCGGCGCCGACGACCCGCTGCTGTTCGGCTCACGCCTGGCCGAGCAGTACGAAACCGCCCGCAGCGTCCACGCCTTCACCGACGAAGAACTGGCCGACCTGGCCCGCTCGTCCATCCTCGCCGCCACCGCGCCCCCCGACGTCCAGAAGTCACTCCTGTCCGACATCGACGACTGGCTCACCACCCCCGCCACAGTCGCGTCGTACTAATGCCGACCTATCTGGCCCGCCACGGCCAGACCGAGTGGAACCTCGCCGGCCGTCGCCAGGGCCGGTTGGACTCACCACTCAGCCCACTCGGCGTCAGCCAAGCCCAGCGCAACGCCGAGTTGTTGCGGGCCGAGCACATCGACGCCATCCACAGCAGTCCTCTCGGCCGCGCCCAGCGAACCGCTCACATCATCGGCGCCACCCTCGGCCTCGCCGTACAAGTGCTGCCGGACCTCGCCGAGCTCGACCACGGTGATTGGTCCGGCCTCACCTCGACCGAGATCGACGCCGGCTGGCCGGGTGAACGTGAGGCGCGGGCACTGTCGAAGTACACCTATCGGTTTCCCGGCGGCGAGAGCTACGCGGATGCCGACGTACGGATCGCGCAGGTGCTGGCGAGCATTGAGGTACGGCGTGCCCTGATCGTGTCGCACGAGATGGTGGGGCGACTGCTGGTACGGCGGTTGGCGGGGCTCGATGTGGATGCGGCGATGCGGCGGGATCATCCGTCGGACGTGGTCTTCCGGGTTGGCGACGGCTGGATCGACTGCTTGAAGAGTGCCGGATAAATGCTTCGTGGGTTCGGGTTCAGGGCATTGTGAGGGGTGTCGGGGGCGGACAAAATTGCGGCATGACGGCTACCAAGATCTTGTTACCCGAGGACGAGCTGCCGACCCGGTGGTACAACGTGCTGCACGACCTGCCGACACCGCCGCCCGCGGTGCTGCGTCCGGGGACAGGGCAGCCGGTGGGGCCGGAGGATCTGGCGCCGTTGTTCCCGATGGACCTGATCCTGCAAGAGGTGTCCCAGGAGCAGTACGTCGACATCCCCGGCGAGGTCCTCGATGTGTACCGGTTGTGGCGGCCGAGTCCGCTGTATCGGGCGCATCGATTGGAGAAGGCGCTCGATACGCCGGCCCGGATCTACTACAAGTACGAGGGGGTCTCACCGGCCGGGTCGCACAAGCCGAACACGGCAGTCCCGCAGGCGTACTACAACGCCAAGTCGGGCGTCCGGAAGCTCACCACCGAGACCGGTGCGGGGCAGTGGGGGACGGCATTGGCCTTCGCCTGCGCGCAGTTCGGGCTCGAGTGCGAGGTCTGGCAGGTGCGTGCGTCGTACGACCAGAAGCCGTACCGGCGGACGATGATGGAGGTCTTCGGCGCGACCGTGCACCCGAGCCCGTCCGACCTGACCGAGGCCGGGCGGAAGATCCTGGCCGGAGATCCGTCCTCCACCGGCTCACTCGGGATCGCGATCAGCGAAGCGGTCGAGGCGGCGGTCCAGTCGCCGGACATCCACTACGCGCTCGGCTCGGTGCTCAACCACGTGCTGCTGCACCAGACGATCATTGGTGAGGAAGCGCTGATCCAGCTCGCGATGGTCGGCGAGACACCGGATCTGCTGGTCGGCTGCACCGGCGGCGGATCGAACTTCGGCGGTCTCGCCTTCCCGTTCCTGCGGGAGAAGTGGGCCGGCCGGATGGCACCGGTAGTCCGCGCGGTCGAGCCGGCCGCGTGCCCGTCACTCACCCAGGGCACCTACGCCTACGACTTCGGTGACACGATCGGCCTGACCCCGCTGATGAAGATGCACACCCTCGGCCACGACTTCGTCCCGGACCCGATCCACGCCGGCGGCCTGCGGTACCACGGGATGAGCCCGATCATCAGTCACCTCTACGAGACCGGCGAGATCGAAGCCGTCGCCAAACCGCAGTCGGAGTGCTTCGCGGCCGGTCTCCAGTTCGCCCGCACCGAGGGCATCGTGCCGGCCCCCGAGCCCACCCACGCGCTCGCTGCCGCCATCGAGGAAGCCCTGCTCTGCAAGGAGTCCGGCGAGGAGAAGGTCATCCTCACCGCCCTCTGCGGCCACGGTCACCTCGACCTCGCGGCGTACGACGCCTACCTCAGCGGCTCCATGACCGATCGCAACTGGGACGACGCCGACCTCCAGGCCGCCATCGCCCAAGCCCTCACCCGCCTCCCGGCGATCAGCTAGCGGCCCACTTAGCCGCGCCGCCACCAGGGCTTGGGCTGCTTGCCGACCGCCGCCAACCAATCGGCAGGCACCGCCCAGCCCTTGGCCTGGATCGCATCGAAGAACGCCACCTTCAGACTCTCCGGCAACCAGTAGGTCGCGGTGACCGCCTCCGCCGCCTCGAAGTACGTCGTACGGCGCCCCTCGCCCCACACCGTCGCCAGCTTCGAGCAGTGCGCCAGCCGCACGTAGTCCCACCGCGCCTGCGGATCCGTCATGTCGTACTCACGCTCCGCCGACCGGAAGATCCCCGACACCGGCGGCTCCGCCTCGATCGCCTCGATCAGCCCCTGCACCAGGGCCCGGTCATCCGTCATCTCGTCCGGCAACCGCAACCCCACCGGGTCAAGCACCACCGGCCCCATCCAGGGCCCCGCCACCTCCAAGAACACCTCCAGCAAGGCGAACGCTTCCTCACCCCGCTCGAACCGCCCCAACCCAGCACGCAACGTCGTCACAGCTTCTTCAGCCACCCCACGACCCTAATTCACGAAGGGAATCCCTGATCTGCCCCGGGATGCCCCGACTGTTCACGCTCAGCGACCGACCCAGCTGCCCCGAAGTGCCCCAATCCCCTGAAGAACGTCGCATTTTTCGGCCACGACCGTATTTCTATCGATGAAAATCGGGGCATCGTGGGGCATTCCGGGGCATCCAGGGGCAGATCGCCCGCAGCCGCACTTTCCGTCATTGCGGAGGGTGTTCGCACACCTACAGTTACCGCCATGCCAGCCGCCAATGACTTGTTGCGCAGCGCACGAGAGCGCACCCCCTCTCGGCGCGCACCCGGCGAACGTATGTCCCGCGTCGAGCTCGCGGACGCCGTCTGCGCGTGGCTCTGGGAGACGACCGAGGTCCGCTACGAACTCGACGGCCACTACATCGCGAAGCTCGAGCGGGGCGCGGTCCGCTGGCCCGGCGCCGCCTACCGATCCGGCCTGCGCTACATCCTGAACGTTGCCACCGACAACGAACTGGGTTTCGTCCCGCCGCCCGGCACACCGTCGACCGAGCCGGAACTGGAGCCACCGTCGACCCTCGGCCTCGACGAGGAGGTCGGGCGTGCCGGCGACGAGTCGATCGCGCTCCTGACCTTCGCCGAGGAGTCGAACGTCGGCGAGCTCACGGTCGAGCAGCTCCACGCGGACATCGAGCGAATCTCCCAGCTCTACCTGCACACCCCCACGAAGCCCTTGTTCGAACGCAGCCGGGCAGTCCGCGACCGGGCCTTCGTCCTGCTCGCCGGACGGCAGTCACCGAAGCAGTCCCGCGACCTGTACGCCGCCGCCGGCTGGGCGATCACCCTGCTGGCCTGGATGTCGGTCGACCTCGGCCGCCCCGAAGTGGCCGAGAGCCACGCCAGGACAGCCTGGGCCTGTGCCGAGGCTGCGGACCACAACGAGCTCCGCGGCTGGATCCGCGCCACCCAGCACACGGCCGCGTTCTGGCAGGACGAGTTCGTCCGGGCCGCCGACCATGCCCAGGACGGCCTGCGGTACGCCGCGGGGACGTCCCGCCTGTTCTTGTCCAGTGCCCTGGCGGTCGACCTCGCGCGCTCCGGACAGCTCAGCGAGGCCCGCGCGGCGCTGGCCGCTGCCCAGGAGGTTCCGGAACTGCCGTCGGTTCCTGAGCTCGGCGGACCGTTGCTGTGCACCCCCGAACGCGCCGAAGGATTGTGGGCGAACGCCCAACTGGCGCTGGGTGATGCTCACGAAACGCTGGTCCACGCCGACCGTTCGGTGGCGCGCTTCGAATCCAGACCGCACGTCCTGCGCAACCCAGGTTCCGAACGCATGGTCAGGCTCCAGCAGGTGATCGCACATCTGACCCTCGGGGAGCTCGACGGTGCCATCACCGCGATCGAGCCCGTCCTCGAGACGGCCTTGGAGTATCGGGTCCGGCCGTTGATCCACCGGATGGGTGAGGTCGCCGCCCTGACCGCGCCGTTCACCCGCGTAGCAAGAGGGCGACAGCTCCGCGAGCGCATCCGGGACTTCATCTATCGCCCCGACCTGCCTGGCCGGCGAGCAGCCTACCGACCGCCATCTCTCACCGCGAAGGAGTCCTAGCCCCATGATCGACGACGTCCGCGATCACTGGTACTGGCGTCCGGGCTGGCGACAGGGACGATCCTTCTACACCTGGCACATCACATTCCGCTACTCGTCAGCACTCGCGGCACTCCGCAGCAGCTACGACCCCCTCCTGTCCTCGCTCCCCGAGCTCACGCCCGTTCCCCGCCAATGGCTGCACCTGACAGTGCAAGGCGTCGGCTTCGCCGACAAGGTCAGCCCTGCGGAGTTGGCACTGATCATCGACGCCACTCGCCGCCGGCTCGAGTCAGTGGACCCGTTCAGCGTGACCGTCGGACCAGCGGTCGTCGAGCTCGAGAGCCTCCAGCTACCGGTCCGCCCCGCGAACGAAGTCCGCAGACTCTGGGTCGTGCTCCGCGACGCGATCAAGGAGGTCTGGGGCGAGGACTCATTCCCCGCCTTCCCCGACCTCGATCCGCACATCTCGTTGGGCTACTGGAACCAGTCGGCACCGGCAGATCCGCTCCGGAAGCGCCTCGCCGAGTTCGGCGACAAGTCCACCGAGCTCTACATCAACGAGGTCACCTTGATCGACCTGAACCGCGACCACCTCTGCTACCAGTGGACGCCGTACATCACCATCACCCTCGGCCGGCCCGCATGACCGACGCCCTTCCGGCAATATCAGCCGAAGAAAGCGCAGCCCGGGTCATCCGCGCCCTCCTGGACTACCGCTCCATCTGGACCACCCACGACCTGGTCGAACTCAGCCAGGCCCCGGCGTCCGAGGTACGCCGAGTCGTCGACGACCTGCAGTCCCAGTCCCTGGTCGACCGTCGCCGCGGCGGCATCATCGGCGTACCGGACTGGTCCCTCCTGCTCAGCCGCTGGGCCGCCAGCACCCCCTTGCCTACAACGAGCCAGCTCTCCCGTTGGAAGGCCCCCAACAACTTCTTCGACCGCATCGCCGACAGCCCTCTCAAATACGCCCTCACCGGCGAGCACGCAGCCGCCTTCTGGACCACAACACCGGCCGACGCCGACACCCTCATCTACACCCCAGAAGCCCAAGCCGCCGCCT
>NZ_SMKA01000153.1 GCF_004348455.1 Kribbella albertanoniae | reverse complement strand
CCCCAACCCCGCGCCCTGCTCCAGGCTACGGGGCCGACCAACTGGGGACGACCCAGCGAAGCGTTAAGAATCTCTCGAAGTGGGGCGCACAAAGGGAAAAGCGAGCGTCGAGCGGATGTTCTGCCCGGTCAGCATCATCATCACCCGGTCGACTCCGATCCCCAGCCCACCGGTCGGCGGCATCGCGTACTCGAGCGCACTCAGGAAGTCCTCGTCCAGCGACATCGCCTCGGGATCACCGGCCGCGGCCTTCAGCGACTGCTCGGTGAGCCGCCGCCGCTGCTCGACCGGATCGACGAGCTCCGAGTACGCCGTACCGATCTCGGCTCCGAAGGCGACCAGGTCCCAGCGCTCGGCGAGCCGGGGCTCGGTCCGGTGCACCCGAGTCAGCGGGGACGTCTCGAGCGGGAAGTCGGTGTAGAACGTCGGCAGCGTGGTGTGCGGCTCGACCAGCTCGTCGTACAACTCAAGGACCAGCTCACCGGCACTCAGCTCGAACGTCGTGTGCACCCCATGCTTCACGCACAGCTCGCGCAACGTCTCCACCGACGTACCAGGATCAACCGGTACGCCGGCCGCCCGGGCCACCGCGTCGTGCACACTGATCACCGGCCACTCGCCGGAGATGTCGATCTCGCCGTCCGGCCGCTGCACGACCGGCTTGCCGAAGACCGCGGTCGCCGCCTCGATCAGCAGCTCCCGGGTCAGCTCGCGCATCACGTGATAGTCGGCGTACGGCTGGTAGGCCTCGACCGACGTGAACTCCGGGTTGTGCGTCGCGTCCGCGCCCTCGTTGCGGAAGTTGCGGTTGAGCTCGAAGATCTTGCCGAGCCCGCCGACGCTGAGCCGCTTCAGAAACAGCTCCGGCGCGATCCGCAGGAACAGATCGGTGTCATAGGCATTGATGTGCGTCTGGAACGGCCGCGCGTTCGCGCCACCGTGCACCGCCTGCAGCATCGGCGTCTCGACCTCGATGAACCCACGCGTCTCGAACCCGTTGCGCATAGCCCGTACGGCGGCGCTCCGGTGCCGCATCATCCGCAGCGAATCCGGGTTCATCACCAGGTCGATGTGCCGCTGCCTAACCCGGGCCTCGGGGTCGGTGAACCCCTTCCGCTTGTCCGGCAACGGGTGCAGGCACTTGGCCGCCATCATCCACTCGGTGGCCGCGATGGACAGCTCGCCGCGCTTGCTCGTCACGACCTCGCCGGTGACGCTGACGTGGTCGCCGATGTCGACCAGCCGCCGCCAGTGGTCGAGCGCTGCCTCACTGCAGGCATCGGCCGACAGCATGACCTGCAGCTGGACCAGCCCGTCCTGCAGTTGGGCGAACGACAGACCGCCGTGGTCCCGCATCCGCAGCACGCGGCCGGTCACGGAGACCGTCTGGCCGGTGCGGTGGTCGGCGGGCAGGTTCTGGTGCAGCTCGCGGATCCGCTCGATCGTCTCCGTCCGCAGCACCGAGACCGGATAAGGATCGATGCCGGCGGCAACAAGCCCGACCAGTTTGGTACGGCGGATCTGCTCCTGCTCGGTGAGTTTGCGCTCCGGAAGAGCCGGGCGCAGCAGGTTCTGCTCCTGCTCGCGAACCGTGGCCGCGAACTGGTCGCCGTCCCCGGCCTGGATCGCGTGCCGCTCGCCACCGGTCGCCCGGTCGACGCGGGTCCAGGGCCGCGGCGCGGGGAGGAAGCCCTCCGCCGTACCGGCCGCTAGGAGGACCCGGGCCAGCGAGGTGCCGCGGGAGTAGCAGATCAGTCGTGGTGACCAGCGCGGCAGGTATTTCTCGTTGGACTGGTAGAGGCTCTCCAGCTGCCAGAAGCGGGACGCGGCGGTGAGCAGTGCGTTCGTGAGTCGCAGCACCGGGCCCGCGCCGACGCGCTCGGCGTCGCTGAAGATCTCCCGGAACATCGCGAAGTTCAGCGAGATCCGGTGCAGACCGAGGTCACCGCACGCCTCCACCAGCGACGTGACCATGAACTCCATCAGGCCGTTCACGGACTCCGGATCGCGCCGCATCAGGTCGAGGGAGACACCGCGCACACCCCACGGCACGAAGGACAGCAGACCGCGGACCTCGCCGTCGGCGTCCCGGGCGATCACCATCACGCAGCGCGCGTCGGCCGGATCGCCCAGCCGCCCCAGCGCCATCGAGAAACCACGCTCGGTCTGCGCGCCACGCCATTTCTCGGCGAGCTCGACATAGCTCGCCAAGGCGTCGGGAGATAGGTCGCCGTGCCGGACCACCTCGGCGCGGTAGCCGGCCCGCTGCGCCCGTGTCACCGCCTGCCGGACCGGACGCATCGTCCGGCCCTCAAGACTGAAGTCGGCGACATCGATGATCGCCTCGTCGCCCATCGCGAGCGCCCGCAGCCCGGCGTCGACGTACGCGTGGGCGGCCTCCTCGCTGGCGGACAGGACCGCCGGGGACCACCCGTACAGGCGGGCTTCCTCGGTCCAGGCCTCGATCGCTCCGGGCCAGGCCGCGGGATCGCCGAGGGGATCGCCGCTGGCCAGGCTGACCCCGTTGACCACCCGGTAGGCGATCGCGGCGTCACCGGCTGCCGAGAAGATGACGGCCTTGTCCCGGCGGGTTGCGAAGTACCCGAGCGAATCCCGCTCGCCGCTCTCGAGCAGCAGCCTGCGGACGCCGAGCTCCTCGGGCTGGGTCAGGTACCGGACCCGGCGCGCCGATCGGAGGAAGATCGCGAAGGCGATCACCAGCGATGCGGCCGAGATCGCGCTCACGACCAGCCCGACCCAGGTGTGTCCCTGGTGCCCGTCGAGCTTGCTGTGCTGCTGTCCGAACGCGGCCACGACCGCCCAGCCGATCTTCTGCCGCTGGCCGGTCAGCGTGTTCGGGAAGACCTGGGTCAGCGAGATGCTGACGGCCACCGAGATCAGCATGCCGGTGATCAGGGCACCGATGGCGAGCCGCCGGCTACCCGGAGCCAGCCGGGCCGGGAACGCGCCGCGGATCTTCCACAGCAGCACGATCAGCGCGCTCACCACGATGACCTGCAGGATGCCGAACTCGAGCTTCTGGACCGTGATCCGGTCCAGGTCGTCGACGATCTGGGTCTCCGGGTTGCTCAGCTGCACGCTGCCGAAGGCGACCCACGCGATCAGCCCGAGCAGCCACAACCCCTCGAAGATCCACAGCACCCAGAGCAGCGCAGCACGTTTCCCCCGCAGCAACGCGCTGCCGACGACCGCCAGGTAGACGGCCGGGAAGAACGTGTGCCCGGCCGGAATCCCGAAGAAGTCGAACGCCTGGTCGACCCGTCTGACGTACGCCGGGGCGAACAGATGCAACACAATCGCAAGAAACGACCACACCGCGGCGAGCATCACAATGCGCCCGACCCATACCGCAGCGCGGTGCTGCCACGCCGGAATCACCTTCACTTGTTCAGACCGCACCTTGCGATCATCCCACTCCCCAGGACTAACTTTCGGTCGTGCTAGCTCCACCTTCCGGGTATACCTGACGCCACAGTCAACGCCTTGGTCGGTATGCGAGGCTTACCGCCATGCTCGCCGTACCCAAGGGGTTCCCGTACCGCCTGACCAGGAACCTGATGATCGCCGCCGGAATCCTCTACTGCAGCCTGCTGCTCGAGGCCGCCGCCGGCTACCCGCTGAACATCCACACCTCGTTCCTCAGCGAGCTGGGTGCGCGGGACCAGGCGACCAGTGCGTATGCGCGAGCGATGGACCTCGGGGCGAGTGTGCTGGTGCTGGTCGCCGCCATCCTGGCCCGGCCGGCGGCACGGATGCACCGCGATGTGAGAGGCCTGATGATCAGTACGGCGGTCTTCGGGCTCGGGACGTTGTTCGACTCGTTCTTCCCGATGGACTGTGCCCCGTCGGCCAGCGAGGCCTGCCGGCTGGCGGAGGAACGCGGGCACGAGGGCGCGGATCTGGTGGTGCACGAGGTCACGTCGACACTGGCCGGGCTCGGGACGATGGCCATCGGCGTGTTCGCCGTTCTGGTGCTACGCCGGATCGGGTGGGGCGGCGCGTTGGGCCGGGCGGTCGCCGTACTGGCCGCAGCCGTCTTGCTGACGAATACCTGGCTCGGGATCGAGACCGGGCTGGAGGTTCTCAGTGGTGACGACCTGCACCCGCCGGGCGTCCTGCAGCGGGT
This sequence comes from Kribbella albertanoniae, assembly GCF_004348455.1. GTDB lineage: Bacteria > Actinomycetota > Actinomycetes > Propionibacteriales > Kribbellaceae > Kribbella > Kribbella albertanoniae. The sequence goes on along the minus strand of NZ_SMKA01000153.1, from coordinate 17,456 downwards.
GGCGATCCTGCTCGTCTGTGTTCTGCTGGGAGTGTTGCTTCCCGCCTTGAAGCGAGGTTTCCAGCGATGACGACCTGGATTGTGTTGCCGGGGATGGCCGAGACAGCGCAAGAGTTCGACCGGCTCCGCGAACTGCTGCCCGAGCATGACCTGCGCGTGATCGATCCTTGGCAAACTCCGGTGAATGCCGATCCCGACGTACTGCGAGCTGCCGCCGGTGTCCCTCCCATCGAGGCGATCGGTCTGATCGGGCACTCGATCGGCGGGCTGGCCGCAATGCGCTGGGCACTGACCCGGCCGCAGGAGATTGCCCGGCTGGTTCTTGTCGACAGCACCTTGCCATCGGAGTCCGGCCATCGCTGGTTCTACCCCGGGACCAGTGCGGAGCGAGTGGTCCGGGTCGTGCTGGGTTTCTACGGCCGGATCGGCCTGCCGTGGCTCGTCGGCCAACTGGTACGGCGGTCGATGGTGCGGGTCGGCAGTGTGACCAAACGTGACCCCTTGCCGAAGGCAACCATTAGGAAGCTGTACGGCGATTCCCGTTCCTGGCAAGGCTTCTGGGCCGAACTCACGGCCAGCTGGACCACCGCTCGTGAGGTCGCCAAGCTGCTTCCGGCCAGCGGCGTACCGACTCGGTTGCTCGTGGCAACCGGTGGTAGCTCACGTGACGGGGAAGCCTCCTGGCTGTCCGGGCAGCGTGAACTGGCCGCGGCCTTGTCCGGCACGGTCGAGGTGCTGACCGACTCGGCGCACCTCGTACATCTCGACCGCCCCGACGCCATCGCCGAAGCGGTCCGAACGCTAAGGCCCTAGGTCGTGCTGGTCAATGTCGGGGTCGGGAGCTTGCGCTGCCAGACCTCGTCCAGCGCCATCCGCATCGCGCCCGTGACAACCGCGTCCTCGGCCAGGGCGGACAGCTCCAGCTTCGGGTGGTTCAGCGTGAGCAACCGCAGCTGGTCGGAGATCGCATCCAGCAGGACCGCACCGGCCCGAGCCACACCACCACCGATGACCACAGCCGTCGGGTCCAGAACCAGTACGGCGGGGGCCAGCGCGCGAGCGAAGTCCCGGGCAACCTGCTGCACGACCGCTTGAGCGACCGGATCACGCTCGGCCGCGGCGGCGAAGACGTCGGCCGTGTCGAGCTGGTCACCGCCCAGCTCGGCGAGTCGGGAGTCAGGGTTGTCCAATGCGGCCTGGCGGCCGAGAGTCGCGATCGCCTCCGAGCCCACTGCGCGCTCAAGCGGGCCGCGGCTGTCCTCGGGGTTGATGACATCGTCCGGAGCGGTCGCGATGAAGCCGATCTCACCGGCCGCGCCCGTACCGCGGTGCAGACGCCCGTCGATGACGATGCCGGCACCGAGCCGCTCGCCCCACTGAACCGCTAGCAGCGTCCCCGTCCCGCCCCGAGCCGCCGCGATGGCCAGGGCAGCCAGGTTCGCGTCGTTGTCGAGGATAACCGGGCAGTCGAGCAGGCTGCGCACGTGCTTGATCAGGTCGATCGCGGACCAGCCCGGCACACTCGGGACCAGCTGGACCCGGCCGGTGTGCTCGTCCACGATGCCCGGGCTCGCCGCAACCGCAGCGGCAATGTCATCCGCCGGCACCTCGGCCTCCGCGAGCGCCTCGGTGATCACCTCGCTGATGACCCCGAGCAGCTCCTGGGCAGTCCAGCCCGGACCGGAACGCCGTACCAGAGAAAGCTTGCGGCCTGCGAGATCGGAAACACCGACAGTCACCCGGTGCGGACCGACATCCAGTCCGAGCACTGGCGCCGCACGGCCGCGCAGCGACACCCGGATCGCCGGCCGCCCCAGCGAGCGGTCCGCCGAATCAGGCCCGTGCTGCTGCAACCAGCCCGCATCCAGCAGCTCGTCAACAGCCTGCGCGACGGTCGGCCTGGCCAACCCCGTCCGCTCGACCAGCTCGGCCACGCGCAACGGCGCAGGCGCGGACCGGCGAACCGCGTCCAGTACCGCGGCGACGTTGATCCGCCGCAGCATCGTCGTACCGCCGCCGCCGACCGTTCCCTTGCTCATGTCCGACCCCTTGCCTGCCACTCGCCCACTCTATATACAAAGCGAGCGTTCATAAATTACATCGTGGGATCAGTCTTGCAGCACGGTCCGCGCAAAACTGCTCAACGCCTCCCGGTCGGGCTGTTGGGTCTTCGTCATCAGGCTCGCAACATGCTTCTCCACCGTCCGCGGCGAGATGTGCAACCGCGACGCGATCGACTTGTTCCCGATCCGATCCACCAGTAACCGGCACACCTCATATTCCCGCGTAGTAATCCCCAACCGCCGCAAATCCGCCGGCACCTGGTCGCTGCCGGTCCGCCGCTGCGACACGGTCGCCCCAAGCTGCCGCAACAGGCTCCGGCACGCACTCGACACCGGCTGGATCTGCGCAGTGTGAAAGTACTCCTCAGCCTGCCGCAACCACCCGATCGGATCCCCCCACCCATCAGCATGCGCAGGCTCAGCAACCAGCCGCATCCCGAGGTGGCGGGCCATCGGGTACAGCGACGCCGACTCCATCGCCTCGGCCATCTTGGCGTTCGCGGCATCATGCTGACCGTCGCGGCCGAGCAGAACGGCATGGGCCATCTGGACGAACTGCTTGTTCCACCGCATGCCACTGGCGGCGGTCGCCGTGACGACCTCGAAATGCGGCCAGCTGTTCCGCGCCGAGAGCACCCCCAGCAGCAGCGCCAAACCGTTCTTTCCCGAGGCATGAAACGTCGTCGGGTTCTGCGCGTCGTAAGCAAGGGCCTGCGCGAGATCCGAGTCAGCCAGCTGCCTGTCCTCCTCCAGCAGCGCACAGAAGGCCCGCGCCAGCCCGAACGTGTAGGGCAGTTCGTACGACGCTCGTTCGCCGCCCCGGCTCGCAGCTTCGGCCAGTGTCTGTTCCATCGCGGCCCGGTGGCCCTGATGGGCCTCGAGAATCGCCTTGGTGGTCAGGAAGTACGTCGCCGCCCGACCCATGCGCAGTCGCCGAGTCACCTCGAGGCCCTCGTCGATGATCGTCGCCGCCTTGCCGTACTGCGATCGGAGGATCGCCTGCTGGCCGAGAATCCCGTCGACCTCGTAGACGAGTGGGATCGCGCCGATCCGCAGACCCTGCTGGCGGGCCCGCTCCAGCTCGATGATGCTGCCGGTGGCCAAGCAGATCGTGCCGCCTTGGTAGACATGCGACAGCATCCGCTGCACGGTCAGGCCGTGCTCCTCGGCGACCTGCCGGGCTCGGTGGAAGTAGTCGATCGACTCGTCGAGGTCGCGCTCCCGGGCCAAGATGCCGAGCAACTGCAGGGCCTCGCAGGCCACCTCGGGCAGGTTGGCGCTCTCGGCCGCTGCCGCTGCACGGGTCGCCAGTTCGGTCGCGACTCGCACCCGCCCGGGACTTGTCCGGGCCAGCTCGAGGTTGGCGGCCAGGACGTCGACCGGGGCCAGATCGGCCGGGGCGGCGTCATTCCCGAGCAGGGCCCGCGCAGTGGCGAGATGGGTCAGCGCGGCTGACGAGCGACCGGCCATCTGCTCGATGTTCGACAGCTGTACGTGCAGTGCCGCGACCTTCCGGCTGTCGAGGTTGTGGTCGGCCAGTTCGTCGACCGCCGCCGCGTGCACGGGAATGCTGTCGAACTCGCCGGTCGCGCTCAACGCCATCAGCAGGATGCCGAGGACCTCGGCGCGGTGGCCGAGGTCCTGGTCGTTGGCGAGCAGTGTGTTCGCGCGGTTCAGCAGGTTGACTGCCGAGCCGGTGGAGCCTTCGTCGAAGGACCGCTGCCCGGCCAGGGCAAACAGTCGGCCCGCCCGGCTCCGATCACCTCCGGTTTCGGCCAGTTCGCCCACCATCGGACACCACTCGCCCGGAAGACCAGGGTGCAGCTCCTCGATGGCATTCGCGCACCGCCTGGCCAGATCGGCCTGCTCGGTCGGGGTCAGGCCGGCGAGCAACGCATCGGCGGTCAATGGGTGACAGAAGGCGTACCAATCCGGACCCGCCTCGTCCGGCCCGACCAGCTGGGCGGCGACGCCGGCGCGCAAAGTGGCCAGGAGCAACCGTTCGTCCGTGCCGGTTGCCTTGCGGACAACACTGAGTGGAAAGCGGTGCCCGATGACGGCGGCCAGCACCAGGACGTCACGGGACTCGTTGCCGAGCTGGCCTGTCCGGCTGGTGATGCTCCGGACGACCGCGGCGGGCACATTGGTGCGCAGTCCGTCCACCACCTGGAGACTGCCGTCCGGCCGGGCCAGCAACTGCCCGGAGCGGCTGGCTTCCTGAAGCAGCTCCTCGACGATGAACGGTACGCCCGCGCTGTCGTGCCACAACCGCTCGGCAAGTTGTGCCGGCAATCCGTCAACCGGGATCTCCAGGCACTCGGCTGCGAGCTCGACCACCTCTGTCGGCTGAAGCGGCTGCAGTTCGAGCAGCCGGGCGGAACCGCGCTGGGCGGCTACCCGGGCTAGCTCGGCGGCCGCGCAGGACTCCGAGCGCAGGGTCGCAACGAGCGCGATCGGCTGATCCTCCAGGTTGTCGAGCAGGTACTCGATGACGGCCAGCGTCTCCGGATCCGCGTCGTGCAGATCTTCCAGCACCAGCAGGCAGCCGCGACCGCGACCGACCAGCGCGAGTAGCCGCAGCACCGCCTCGCCGAGGATCACCGGTGAGGCTCCGCTCTCGTGAGCGGTGCCGTCATCCCAGTCCGGGATCAGGCGGCCGAGCACCTGCCGGTAAGGCCCGAGGCTGCCCGGGTCGGGCATCTCGCCGCGCCGGATCAGCGCGAGCAGAGCCTCGGTGAAGGGACGGAATGCGACCATCGTGCCGAGCGCACCGACCCGGCCGCGCAAGGCCGCCATCTCCTCGTCGAGCGCTCGTGCAGTGGCGAGCGCGGCGAGGCGGCTCTTACCGATGCCGGGTTCACCGACCAGGAAGACCGCACCCCCGTGCCCGCCGCGAGTGGCGGTCAGCAAATTCCGGAGCTGATCGATCTCCTGGTTCCTGCCGACCACCCTGGGCGAACGGGTCTGCATGGTGGCCACTGTAACGACGGATTGCTGATATCGCAGCGGGTACGGCGAGGTCGGCTGGCTGAACGCCGTGCCGACCTCGCTCGTTCAAACGATCGCTGGATCTACAGCTCAGTGTTCGATGGTGGTGAAGGGCCAGCCTGGTTCGGTGTTGATGACGGCGGCGCCGATTGAACTCAGGCCGATGGTCCCTACCAGGGCCATTGCGCGTGCGCCGACCTTGCTGCGCTTGGGCAGGTGGATCGGACCGAGTGGGTCGACGTTGTCGCCGTTGGGTTCAGGGCGTTCCGGTCCGGAATTGTTCTGGGCGGTCATGTTGTTCTCCCCTGGTGCTGTGTGGAGGTCAGCGCATTCCAGTGCGCCGCCATCCGGTGGTTGATTCCAGCAACAGCACGGACGGAACACGTTCTGGGAACGCCAGCCGGAGCAATCCGTAGCCGATTCCCGCCAGACCGGTCAGCAGACCTGGAGATGGAACCGAACGAGGTGTACCGCACTGTGGTCCGTACTGCTGTACTGCCGCGAGCACCAGCCGGATACGGCGTTGCCGTACCCCCTCTACGGCTGGATGATCACGTTCGGCCAGCCACGCCAGTGGCTCGACCGCGCCGAGCTCGCCATGACACAAACTGAGGTCTGCGAGTACCGGACGTTCGGAGGCGGTCCGCAAATACATCTCGAGGTCCGCGGACTTTCCGGCCGCAAGCCGGACCAGCGCGGTACCGGCGTCACCGGAACACCACCCCTGACCGTTCGGTCGGCTCGGAAGGTCGAGATCGGCCGCTGTGTGGGCCGCATCGAGGTACTTGTCACCTGGTATGCCGTACTTGCCAAGTGCCCAGGCGATGCCCTGATAGCCGCGGGCGAACCCTTGGCCGGGTGCGCGCGCAGCGCGGCCGACCGTGCTCACGAGTTCGTCGGCATACCGCTGGGCAAGCCGAACCGCAGCCGGGATGCCCTGGATCGACTGCATGGCGGCAAGTCCGCCTGCTGCTCCCTCGGCGTACGTCGGGAACTCGGTGGGGTCCGGTGTGAGTTGGTCGGCCAGCTCTAGCGAGGCGCGCAGCCAGACGGCCAGCCCCCCGTCGCCGAGCAGCGTCGACAAGCGGTTGAGTGCGTAGCTGATGCCGCCGAGACCGTGCAGGCCCGGACCTACGAACTGCGCGGACTCGGGGTCGGATCCGAGTGCCTGCAGGAGTTCCGGCACAGGCTGGATCGCATCCCTGGCCAGCTCGCAGTACCGGTCTGCTCCGGTCAGCGCGCCGACCTGAGCCAGAAAGAGCGCCGTACCGAGGTAGCCGTTGGTGAGGCCGGCCCCCATCTGGCGGACAGCCCAATGGCTGTCGTCGATTAGCTCCAGCCCGAGCCAGTTGGCGGCGCCGCCTGGATCACTGATGACCTGGGCAACAACCTCATCGGCTATGTCGGTGGCAGCAGTGAGCAGCATGCCCGGGTCGGCCTCGGCAGTGCCCAGCCCCGATCGGTTCGCCGTACTCAAGTGCACGATCGGCTCCGGGCGGGTAGCCAGCGAGGCTGAGATCAACCATTTCTGCCGGTGCGCGTCGACGTCGCTGAGCGCGGTGATCTTCGATGCCACGACCGCCAGCCCTGCAGCACCGAGGACACCGGGGAACCGGGTGCCGTCGGACGCCCAGACGTCCCGGCTGTTCGGGCGGACGGTGAAAAGCGGTACATCGCCCGTCCAGAGGTCTGTCAGCTCGCGCGCGACCAGGCTGTGCAGCGACGGGTCGCCCTCCCACAGCAGGTCGAACAACTGGTCGCGGGCGCCGGCGTCCCGCAGTGCATCAGGGTGGGTCGACTCGTCCAGCAAGCTCGCATACAGACTGGTGTTGCGCGGAACGAAACGGACGGGGTCGTTCGCACAGCTGGCCAGGATGCCTTCCGGCCCCAGCAACTCGCTGCGATGCCGGGCGATGGCCTCGTAGGCCTCGCGAAAGCCCATCAGTATGGCGATCTCGTGATCTCGTGGTTCGATCGCCAAGCCGTCCAGACGCGGGCGGTTGTTACCACCGGGACGGATCCGTGGCCGACGAATCAGATGCATCGAGTCCAGTCCGGCGTCGGCCCACTCGGCAACATTCTGCGGTGAGGTGGCGCCTTCGTCGCCGCCCAGTCCGGACACGTCTGCAACGCCGTTCTCACCGGCCACCAGGAGCGGCAGGAGTGCTGTGCGGTAGACCGAGCTCTGGATCGTCCGGTACGCCGGGTCGCGGCTGAGCGCGCCAGGCGGCAGCAGGCTCGGGTGGAACAGGGTTTCGATATCCACGAGCACCGGTTGCTCGCCGACGGCGATCAAGTTCTCGTAGTGCATGTCGGTGCCGTCGAGGACGTACAGCAAAGCGAGTAGGGCGCCTTGGCGGTGGTAGAAGCGGCGGACTGCGCCGGCGTCGGCGCAGGGTTCGCTGGCGATGTACTCCAGCCAGCCGTAGTCCGGGCGGCGGAGCAGTTCGACCGTGCGTAGGTCCAGGCCGGTTTTGGTGTTCAGCCAGTCGACCAGTTCGTTGAAGTGGCCGTGGAGGTCTAGGGAGCGCGGTTTGTAGACCAGGCGGGTGCCGTTGGCGAAGGTGAGGATGGCGGTGCAGCGGCCGCCTCGGTGGGCGTCACCGCTGGTCTCGATGGAGACCAGAGCGCCGGGGTCGCGGCCGTCGAGCAGGGCGGTGATGAGGGAGTCTCGGTCCTCGGCGAGTCGTGCCAGCAGCTCGAGGTGACCCTCGATGCTTTGGCGGCACGACTCGCCCAGGACCCGGGCCAGTACCGGATAGGTGGCCAGGAGTTCCGCCAGCTCGCTCCCTCCGACGAGCCGGTGGGTGAAGTTCAGGAAGCGCAGCGCGGGCGTGGCGCCGACGAGCTCTCCGCGGTCGCGGGCTCGGGCCAGCTCCAGGACCAGCGTGCGGGAGGCCTGCTTGACCAGTTGAAGGCCCAGGCGGTGCAGGAACTGCTCGGTCAGTACGCCGGTGTGTCCGGCGGCGGTCAAGTCGTCGCGGGCGACAGTGAGCAGGGGCTGCAGGCAGTGCATGAACGCCTGCTGCCATTCTTCGCCGGCTGCCACCGGGGGTGTGCACGGGTGGGCGGCGGTGCTGCGCTCGACGTACTGGGCCCAGGCTGGCATGCCGCCGGCCCTCTCAACTGACCGCAGCTCGTCCGGCCGCAGCGCGGCGGACCACCAGGCGCTGTCGCGCTGATCGGTCCGGAGCGGACTCGCGGTCGCTGAGCTGAGCATGCGGTCAGGCTGCCATCGGCAGTCGGTGCTCGACATGGGTATAGGGCCCCCATATTTCTGGTCGGGCGGGCCAGCTAGGGATGACAACGATGGGCAACTGCCGCGGGGCGACGACTGGGGGTTGATCACCCCGCGGCAGCAGCGCCCGGCCGGCCTCTGGTGGAAGGCTGGCCGGATCAGGTGGGGAGCGGAACTACGGCTCCCAGTTCGTTGTCTGCACTCGTCCTTGGCCTCCTCTGCCGCGAATTCTGGAAGGAACGCCGGGAACAATGCCTGACAGGTCAGGCAGACGGCAAGGGATCGGCTCCCCCATCTTTCGGGGTACCGGTTGACAGAAACATGGGGGCAGGACCCCCATGTGGAAACGGCGGTGCGCTGCGACGGTGGGCAGGTGCTCTCTCCTGTCACTCCTGGTTTGCCGGTTTCTGCGCACTCGGTGCTGGACACCGTTCCGCAGCTGCCCGGTCAGTCGGCTGCGGCCGCACTCCGGGAGACCGCAGAGGTTGCACAGGCTGCCGACGACCTCGGTTACCGCCGGTTCTGGTTGGGGGAGCAGCACGGCGTCCGGGGCGTCGGCAGCGCGGCACCTGCCGTTCTTGCCGCAGTCCTGGCAGCACGGACCGACCGGATCCGGCTGGGCTCGGCCGGCGTACTCCTGACCAACCACCAGCCGCTGGTGATCGCAGAACAGTTCGCTGCGCTCGCTGCGGCGTACCCGAGCCGCATCGACCTCGGTGTCGGCCAGCAGTTCAGCCACGCACCCAGTACGGCGGCCGCGCTCGGCGGTAGCGCCCGTGACACGTTCCCGCAGCGACTGGACGAGCTGTGCGGGTTCCTCCGCGACGGCATGCCCGGTCGCGCACCCGTGGGCGACGTACGGCTGTCACTTGCCGGACTGCCGCCACCAGTACTCGTGTGCGCCGACCACCCCGGTGCGGCTGCGGTTGCCGCCGTACGAGGGCTACCGGTCGTGGTGCAGCATCACAGTGCGACGGCGATGACCAGTGCGGCGGTGGCGGCGTACCGGGATCACTTCGAGGCCAGTGGGCCGACGGTGAAGCCCTACTTGGCCGTGACGATCGGAGTGGTTGCTGCGGACTCGGAGGCAGAGGCGATCATTCGGTTCGCTGAATACGTGCGAGTGAAGACGCGGCTCAGCGTGGCGTCACCTCGTGCGACTACGGCCGATCTGATGGCGTTGCTGGAGCCACCTCTGACCGGACGCGAGCGTGGTCGCGCCGAACGGCTCCTGGACGACCCGGGCCACATTGTCGGCTCCCGGACCTCAGTGGTGTCGGCACTCGGCAGTCTGGTCGCTGGTACGACGGCCGACGAGCTGATGCTCGTCCCACTCGCTTTCGACGGTCTGGTCCGGTCGTCGATCCTGCGCACGATTGCTGCCGGCCTGACGCGTGCGATCCGGACAGTACCGCGGCATGCTCCACCCCTCATTGCCACTGCCTGAGAGCGTCCTATGGTGGGTATATGGACAAGGAGCAGGCGGTTGTCGAGCAGTGTCCGACTGAGCTGTTCATCGGTGGCAAGTGGAGAGCGGCTGAGGGCGGCCGGACGCTGGTCGTCGAGGACCCTTCCACCGGTACGACGTTGTGCCAGGTCGCTGATGCCAGTCCGGCCGACGGTAAGGCCGCGCTGGACGCAGCGGTCGCCGCACAGGCGGACTGGGCAGCCACGCCACCACGCGAGCGTGGCGAGATCCTGCGCCGTACCTATGAGCTGATGACTGAGCGCGCCGACGAGCTGGCGCTGCTGATGACGCTGGAGATGGGTAAGCCGGTCGCCGAGTCCAAGGGCGAGATCGCGTACGCCGCCGAGTTCTTCCGGTGGTTCGCCGAAGAGGCGGTGCGGATCGAGGGCAGCTACCAGGTCGCGCCGAACGGCAAGGGCCGCTTCCTGGTGATGCGGCAGCCGGTCGGCCCGTGCCTGCTGATCACCCCATGGAACTTCCCGGCCGCGATGGGTGCCCGCAAGATCGGCCCGGCGGTTGCGGCCGGCTGCACGATGGTGATCAAGCCGGCCTCGCAGACCCCGCTGTCGATGCTGAAGCTGGCCGAGCTGATGACCGAGGCCGGGCTGCCGGCCGGTGTCCTCAACGTGGTGACCACCAGCGACTCCGGTGGCGTGATGGAACCGTTGATCCGCGACGGCCGCGCCCGCAAGCTCTCATTCACCGGCTCCACCCAGGTCGGCCGCAAGCTGATCGAGCAGGCCGCGGAGCAGGTGCTGAAGACCAGCATGGAGCTGGGCGGCAACGCGCCGCTGCTGGTGTTCGCCGATGCCGACCTCGACCAGGCCGTCGAGGGCGCGATGCTGGCGAAGATGCGCAACGGCGGAGAGGCCTGTACGGCGGCCAACCGCATCTACGTGCAGTCCGCCGTACTGGACGAGTTCTCGCGCCGGCTCACCGAGCGGATGAACGCCCTCACGGTCGGCCGCGGGACCGATGACGGTGTCGACGTCGGGCCGCTGATCGACGCGACCCAGCGGGACAAGGTCAAGGAGCTGGTCGACGACGCGGTCGAGCTCGGCGCGCGGGTCCTCACCGGCGGATCGGTTGCTGAAGGCAACGGCTACTTCTACCCGCCGACCGTCCTCGCCGACGTGCCCTGGGACGCCCGGCTGCAGAAGGAGGAGATCTTTGGCCCGGTCGCCCCGCTGACCGCCTTCGACACCGAGGACGAAGCGGTCGAGATGGCGAACGACACGGAGTACGGGCTGGTCTCCTACTTGTTCACCAACGACCTGACCCGCGCGCTACGCATCTCCGAACGCCTCGAGACCGGCATGATCGGCCTCAACCAGGGCATCGTCTCCAACCCCGCCGCCCCGTTCGGCGGCGTCAAACAATCAGGCCTCGGCCGCGAAGGCGGTTCGGTCGGCATCGACGAGTACCTGGAAACCAAGTACATCGCGATCAACATCTGAGCCCGCGCCGATAGCCGGGGCGCGCCCGACCACCTATCCGCCGCCAACTCCCGCGCCCGCGCCACCACAGGTGGCTTATGCCCCGGTCAGCAGGTCGTTCGCCGATCGCAGCACCGGTACGCCGACCTCAGTCGGAGCGCTCGCTCCGGTGACATGGAAGGTGTGGCTCTCGCCGGCGGACAGGGTGATCAGGCAGGAATCCACCCGGGCCGCTGGGTCCAGGCGGTCCGGGAAGAGCGCCAGGTCCTTGGCCAACGCGGTTGCCGTGACGGTGACGTCGTACCCATCACTTGTCGGTTTGACTTCGGCTGTGTAGGCGTCGGGAGCGAGCTGGAGCTGCGTGTCCTCGACGAAGTACCAGTACGCCGTCGCGCCGTCATCCGCACGGACTTCCAGGTACTCGGTCGTGGCGTCGTACGAGATGAGCGAAACCGGGACCGTGGTGAGTGTCGCGGAGCGGGGCTCTACTTCGAGAGCGATGCTCTCGCGCGCGAACACCTCGCCACCGGCACCGGTCGCCCGGCGTGTCAGTGTCAACTGGGTGGACCACGCCTCGTCGGAATCGTTGTGCGCGGCAACGACCAGACCGTCGTCGGTCGGCTGCACGCTGAGCAGGCGATCGGCGTACACCTTCTTCAACGCGAACCACAGCGGCTTGCGGATCCCGTGCCCGTCGACCGCGGCCCAGGACACGACCGGCCAGTTGTCGTTGAGCTGCCAGATGATCGCGCCGGTGTTCAGCGGGAACAGGCTGCGAAAGTGCTCGATGCCGTAGATGATCGCTCGCGCCTGGTTCAGCTGCGTCGTCCAGTGCCAGTCATCCATCGACTTCCACAGGGGGAGGTGATCGCCGAGGCCGCGCTCCAGCTTGAGGTTGCCCTCGTAAGCCTTCTGGTGCACGAGCATCTGCGCGCCGTACGGATCCAGCGGCTCGTCGTGCACCACCGAGGTCAGCGTCGACCAGGCCGGCGGTCCCTGGAACCCGAACTCCGACACGAACCGCGGCTTGTACTTGCGGTAGTTCGTGTAGTCGACCTGGTTCCACACGTCCCAGATGTGCATGGTGCCGTTGCGGTCGTCGTTCGGGTGGATGAAGTGGTCGTACGAGTAAGGGCTGCCCTCCGAGTACGGCGTGCGCGGGTCGAGTTCGTGGACGATCTTCGGCAGCAGGTCGAAGTAGTAGCCCTCACCCCACTTGCGCCCGGCCAGCGGCGCGCGCCAGCCCCACTCGACGTACCCCCAGATGTTTTCGTTGTTGCCGTTCCAGACCGCGAGGCTGGCGTGCTTGCTCAGCCGCGTGACGGCCTGCTGCGCTTCGGCCTCGATCTCGCTCCACAGCGGCTCGTCCTCGGAGTAGGCCGCGCAGGCGAACAGGAAGTCCTGCCAGACCAGCACACCCTGCTCGTCGCAGATGTCGTAGAAATCGTCGGTCTCGTAGATGCCGCCACCCCAGACGCGCAGCAGATTCATGCCTGCGTCGAGGGCGTCCTGGATGCTCGTCTCGTACGTCGATCGGTTCAGCCGGGTCACGAAGGCGTCGTCGGGGATCCAGTTTGCGCCGCGGACGTAGATCGGTTTGCCGTTCACCGACAGGACGAACGGGCCACCGTCCTTGTCGGGGGCAACGTTCATCGTGATGTCGCGGAAGCCGACCCGCCCGGTCCAGCTGTCATCGCCGGCAGTGACGGCGACGTCGTACAAGGGCTGTTCGCCATGGCCGCGCGGCCACCAGACCTTGACATCCTCGAGCGTTGCAGCGAGCTCGACGCTTTCGGTGCCTGCGGCAACTGTCGTTGACACCTCGACGTCACCGACCTTGACGGTCGCCTTCGTGTCGGTTGCGCCCTCGGACCAGGTCAGTGCTACATGGGTGGTCAGTAGGCCGGACTGGCTCGCCAGCGGGCGGACCGTGTCGATCCGGACGCCGGACCAGGACTCGATCGCGATCGGCTTCCAGATGCCCGCGGTGGCGAGGTCCGGACCCCAGTCCCACCCGTAGTTGCTGGCCATCTTGCGGATCGCGTTGTACGCATGCTTGTTCGTGTGCGGCCAGAGCCCGAGCGTCTCGGCCAGCTTCTTCGCAGTCTCCACCGGTGACGCGAACTCAACCACCAACTCGTTGCCCTCAGCCACCAGTACGCCGGTGACGTCGAACCGATAACCGCGGTGCTGGTTGCAGGTCCGGCCGAGCTCGGTCCCGTTGAGCGTTACGGTCGCGGCCGTGTCGAGCCCGTCAGCCACCAACTCCTGCACGGCATGCCCGTCCGCCGCCCAGTCGAACGTCGTCCGGTAGACCCAGTCGGTCAACCCGATCCACGCCAGCTTGCTCTCGTTGTCCCCATCAAACGGATCCGGAATCACCCCGCCGGCCAACAGATCGGTGTGCACCTCACCAGGCACTGTTGCCACGATCGCCGCATGGTCGACGGCCTCCACAGTCCAGACGGCGCCACCCTCGGTGGTCAGGTCCTTGCGAGCTGTCACAGCGGATCTCCAAAATGCGTGAACCGGTTTAGTCAGAACAAACTAACGCCCCCGGAGCGAGATCCGGGAGCGGTAGTTCAGGGAGCGAGAACGTAGTGCTGCCACAGATCGGCAAGGGCCTCGTGCCCGGCGGCTGAAGGATGGACGCCGTCGTCGGCCAGCGTGGCCGCGCCGACGCTCGCAGCGAGTTTGTTGAGCTCGGCATCGGCCGGCACCAGGATCGCGTCGTACTCGACGGCGAGTTTGCGGACCACCTCGATCTTCGGATCGAGATCCTCCCGCCACTCCGCATGCTCGGGCTTCACCTGCAGCAGGAAAGGCTCGACCAGCACGAGCGGGCACTGCAGCGGTGCGAGCAGTTCGCGGTACGACGCCTCGTACGCCTCGACCGTGGTCGGGTCGAACTTGTCGTACCGGCGCCAGGTGTCGTTGATCCCGATCAGGATCGACACCAGTGACGGCTCGAGCGCCAGGATGTCGGTGGACCACCGCGCGACCAGGTCGACCGCGCGGTTGCCACTGGTCCCGGTGTTGACGATCCGCGGCCGGTTGTCGCCGAGGTCCTCGGCGATGTCCCGGACATAGGTGTTCCCCAGTCCGGTGGGGTCGGTGCGATGACCGCCGTCGGTGACGGAGTCCCCGGCGAACACGACGGTCCACCCGGGATCCAGCTGAAGTTTGTTCACCGGGTCATCTTTACAGGGTCGCCGCTTGCACGTCCCAGTCCTCCGGCAGCACCGGAGCGACCTCGACCGTGCTCGTCACGTCGACGAACGCGCCGGTGTCGATCGACTGGGTGATGGAGGACATCACGTCGACGATGTGGAACGCGAGCGCCCCGTTCGCCCGGTGCGGCCGGTCCGCACGGATCGCGCGCGCCATCTCCAGAACGCCCGTACCGCGCTGCGCCGACGCCTTGGTGGTCTCCAGCGTCTCCCAGTCCTCGGCACCGCGGCGGCGGATCTTGATCTCACCGTCGAACCCGTTCGGGTCCGGTACGGCGAGGGTCGCCTCGGAACCGGTGATCTCGACGAACCCGTTCCGCGCGAGCGGCGAGTCGAAGCTGAAGATGCTCTGCGACGACTGCCCCGACTCGAACCGTGCGATCGCGCTGACATGCGTCGGAACCGTCACGTCGAAGTCGGTCCCGGCCAGCGGGCCCGATCCGATCGTGCGCTTCTCCTTCGACTTCGACCCGATACCGGCCACTGCCGCGACCGGTCCGAACAGCTGGACCAGCGTGGTCAGGTAGTACGGGCCGATGTCCCAGAGCGGGCCGGCGCCTTCCTGGAACAGGAACGCCGGGTTCGGGTGCCACGACTCCGGGCCGGGGGACTGCATCAGCGTGAGCGCGGTCAACGGCGTACCGATGTCGCCCCGCTCGATGATGCGCCGCGACTCCTGCAGCCCCGGACCGAGGATCGTGTCGGGCGCGCAGCCCAGCCGCAGCCCGGCGTCCTTCGCGGCCGCGAGCAGCTTGAGGCCACTCTCCTGGTCCAGCGAGAAGGGCTTCTCGCTCCAGACATGCTTGCCTGTGGCAACGGCTGCCAGCGCCACCTCGACGTGCGCGACCGGGATGGTCAGGTTGACCACGATCTCGACGTCCGGGTGGCTCAGCACGACCTCGGGGGCCCCGTGGCTCTCGATGCCGAACTGGCTCGCCTTCTCCTTCGCCGCCTCCGGCCGCAGGTCGCCGATCGCGACGACCTTCAGGTCCGGGAAGCTCTGCATGCTCTTGATGTAGGCGTCCGAGATGACCCCGGCGCCGATCACACCAACGCCGACCGCGCTCATGCGGGTGCGCCCTCTCCGGTGAGGAACTTGAAGCTGCCCTCGACGGCGTCGAAGATCTCGCCGCTGAAGTCGTCCAGCTCGACCACGCGCAGCGCCTGCGGGGCCGCTGCGAGGATGTCGGCGATCGCGATCGTGCCGTCACCGACAGCCGTCTGGGCCTTGTTGTTCAGGGTTCCGTCGCCGTCCTTGACGTGGATCGCCTGGACGCGGTTGCCCCACTTCTTCAGCAGGGCCGGGATGTCGCCGCCACCGACGACACCCCAGTAGGTGTCGACCTCGAGGATGACGTCGTCGTTCAGGTGGTCGACGAAGATCTCCAGCGGGTGGGCGCCGTCGATCTTGTTCTCGAACTCGAACTGGTGGTTGTGGTAACCGACCGTGATGCCGTGCTCCGCGGCCTCGACGGACGCCTGGTTCAGCGCCTCGGCGGTCGCCTTGATGTCGTCGGCCGACAGCCAGCGGGCCGGGTCGACGTGCGGGTCGATGACGGTGCCGATGCCGAGCTTCGTGGCGGCCTCGTAGATCGCCGCGGCCTCGCCCTTGAGCAGACCGGCGTGCGTGGTGGGCGCCGAGAGTCCGTGCTTGGGCAGCGCGTCGGCCAGCCGGTCCGCGTTACCGGGGATTCCGAACGGCTCCACCTTGGTGAAGCCGATCTCCGCGATACGGGCCAGGGTGGCGTCGAAGTCCTCTTCGAGCTTGTAGCGGACCGTGTACAACTGGAGGGACAGGTTGTCCACTGCGACCATGGTTTCTCCTCGTGACCGGTACTGCGCCCGCTGCCCTGGAGCCGCCGTACCGGCGTGATAGCCGAACCGGTTAAGTAACGCTGGCAACCGTATCCCAATCACGGACGCCCCGACTAGGGTCCGCCCAGACCTCGAACGCTCGCGACCGGAACCGGCGAGTTCCGATATGTGATCAAAAGAGTCACGCTCTGCTCCCACTTGGTGACACGGCGTGGAAACGCGCGCACACTGGAGGATTCCGGACCGACCGTCAGCGGTCCGGCCGCCCGTGAGGAGTTTGTTGTGCCCCGAGTCACCATCAAGGAGATCGCACGCCGCGCCGGCGTCTCCAAAGGCGCGGTGTCGTACGCGCTGAACAACCAGCCCGGAGTCTCCGCGGCTACCCGTGCGCGGGTTCTTCGCGTCGCCGAAGAAATGGAGTGGGTACCGAACCGCGCCGCCCGTCAGTTGTCCGCGGCGCGCAGTGAGACCTTCGGCCTGGTGCTTGCGCGGACCGCGCAGACACTGACCGAGGAGCCGTTCTACATGGGCTTCGTGGGAGGTGTGGAGTCCGTGCTCGCCGAGCGCTCGTACGCGTTGGCCCTTCAGGTGGTGACCAACTTGGACGAGGAATTGGCGACGTACCGGAAGTGGGCCGCCGAGCGCCGCGTCGACGGCGTGATCGTGGTCGACCTACGGGTCAGCGATCCGCGCATCCCGTTGCTCCGCAAGCTCGGCCTGCCCGCCGTCCTGGTCGGCCACCCCGAGCTGGCCGACGGTCTGCCGTGCGTCTGGTCCGACGCCACCGCCGCCATGCACACCGCCCTCGGCCACGTCGCCACCCTCGGCCACCGCCGGGTGGCCCGCGTCGCCGGCCCGCCGGAGTACGGCGATGTGTGGATCCGCGACCGTGCGTTCGTCGAGGCGAGCAGCCGCTACGGCCTGGAGACGAAGGTGATCCACACCGACTACTCCGCCGACCAAGGCGCCGCCGCCACCCGCGACCTGCTCGCCGCCGACCCCCGCCCGACCGCGATCATCTACGACAACGACCTGATGGCCGTAGCAGGCCTCTCCGTGGTCCAAGGCCTAGGCGCCGTAGTCCCCCGCGACATCACCCTGATCGCCTGGGACGACTCCACCCTCTGCCGCATCACCCACCCCCGCCTCACCGCGATGTCCAACAACGTCGTCGGCCTCGGCGCCGAAGTAACCCACCGCCTCCTAGCCCTCCTGGAC
>NZ_SMKA01000152.1 GCF_004348455.1 Kribbella albertanoniae | reverse complement strand
GCGGCTTAGGCTTGCAGGGATGCGATTGCTTGGGCGGCTAGTCGGTCGGCGTGGTCGGGGTTCGCGGCCCAGCCGATCCAGCCCTCGTTCATTGGCGGGGTGGAACCGTTGCGCACGGACTGCCGGTAGTCGAGGCAGGCCAGCCACAGTGGGCGCATCGCCAGTACGCCGGGGAGTCGGTCGAGCTCTTCGGCGGTGAGCTGGATGTGCTCGCGGTACCCGCGCGTGACCGTGTCGATGCCCTCCTCCTTGTTGCCCTCGGCCGCGGTCGTGAGCAGCCAGGCGAGTGCGGGCAGGCGGGGGCCGCGACCGGATCCTGCCCAGCCGACGATGGAGAGGTTGCCTGGGGTGCCGACGGCTGCCCAGGCGTGGTAGTTGCTGTGGGTGAATGCCTCGGGCAGGCCTTCCGCGTCGTCGGCGTGCTCGACCTTGTCGCGGAGCAACTCGAACACCTCGTGCCCCTCGGGAGGAACGACATCTTCGACGCTCACCAGGAAGCTCATCGCCGCCGCGAGATCCTGCTTCGGTCGTCCCGCGAAGAAGGCGCCGTCGTGTTCCTCCGCCCCTCCGTCCCGCTCAACCGCACCACCCGCCAGGGGCAGTTTGTGCAGGCGGCCGAGCAGGCTCGCCAGCTCGTGGAGCACCTCCGGCGACTGGTTCGGTCGCCCACCTTCGACGTACTGGGTCACGATCACGCCGCTTCCCTCGAACACCGAGACGGCATTGTCGTGCGCAGGCCGTTCGGCAGGGAAGTCATGTGAGGCCAGGAACCGCAGGATCTCCGCATCGCCCTCGACACGGCCGACTGTGTCTGCTGCCGACGAGAAGACCCGGGCGATCCAGGGCGGGCCGTCCGCTCGCTTGACGACCAGGGTCCAGGGGTAGTGCCCGATCCAGGAACCGTTCGGTCGTGTCTCGGGGTCGTCGTCGATCGGCGCGATCGACGTGATGCTGATGCCGTACTGCGCCTCGAGGTGCGCTCTCAGCTCCGCGAACTCGACGGGGCGAGTGCGTGCAAACGGCGACGTGCGGCTCTTCTCCAGCGCAGCGCGGGCCTCGGTGTACCGCAGCCCGGTCGCTTGTGCCCGCTGACGTACTGCGCGCTTGAAACTGCCTTCTTTGGTCATGACAAGCCTCCTCGATATGCCCGATTCCCCCAGCGAAGCGGCATTCGAAACAGGCCTGGATGGCAGCAACAGCCTTGAGGGCAGAATCCCCTTCACCTTCACGAGATCCCGGCTGGGGCAGGTCCTCAGGAGGCTCGGCGTCGGCAACGCCGTGCCCCGATCCTGCCGACCCCAGGCAGCCGTTGTCAACGGCAATGCACAGACAGCCCAGGGGAGTCGTGGTCCGCGAAGGCGGGGAAGAGTCTCGGCGGGGGATTGGTGGCGTCGGTCCAGCGCTCGGTCATGGCGTCGGACAGTTCGCGGAACCAGTGCGCCAAGTCCGGCAGGATGCCCGCACGGTCGGCTAGCCGACCGAATACCCCGATCTGCTGGACAAGCTGTGCACGACGACGCCAACTGTCCGGGGGACTCTGGTCGGTTCGGGCGATCACCGGAAGCCGGGTCACTCTGCTGGCGAGTGCTGCTGCCGCACCAACTGCGAGCATCTCGTCGTACCCATTGAGCACGACCGCAGGGAGCGAGTTGCGGTAGGCGTGGTCTGCGGCTTGGGTGATCGGTTCTGGTAGCACGGACCAGTTCGCGCTGTGGTGGGGGAAGGGGTAATGCAAGAACGAGGCGTCGAAACC
The DNA here is from genome assembly GCF_004348455.1 of Kribbella albertanoniae. Lineage (GTDB taxonomy): Bacteria > Actinomycetota > Actinomycetes > Propionibacteriales > Kribbellaceae > Kribbella > Kribbella albertanoniae. Next base: position 19,962 of record NZ_SMKA01000152.1, on the reverse strand, counting down.
CATGTGCCCGAAACCAGAGCCTTCGAAGTCGACCAACCGGATGCCTCGGTCCGTGACCAGGGCGTTCGTCGGATTGAGGTCGTGGTGCACCAGGGCGCCGTACTGACCCGGCTCGCCCAGTTGTGAGCGTACGAAGGCGATATCGTCCCGCGCGGCACGGGCATCCGGGAATCCGAGCTCTGCACAAGCCTGTACGACGAGATGCCATCGACGGGTGCCGCCCGTACCGGCTCCCGCGCCGGTGGTGACGTCGTCGGAGCCGAACTCTGCCAGCGCGTGGTCGTGCTCGACGCGACGGTCCAGTGTCGTGGCGTGCAGCCGCCCTACGGTCTCGGCGAAGTTCACCATCGCGGCGGCTGCCCGCTCGGAGTCCTTGCCGAGCAGCACCGTCTCCAGGGTTGGCCACGTCCCGAGGTCTGACTGAACGAGGACGCCGGCCCGGTCGTCGGTCAGGATCACCCGTGCAGCGACGTCGCTGACGAGCGCGGTGCGCAGCCCGGCGACCTCTCGTCGCAGATAGGCCGGTCCGCCGTACCCATCACCGTCCACTCGCCTGGTTTTGACGATGACCGTTCGACCTGCATCCGCGCCCAGGCCGGGCAGCTCGCGGTCGAACACCAGCCGAGTGACAGGTGCCCAGTGGTGACCGACCTGCTGCGCACCGACGATGACGGGTCGTTGCCCACAGATGGAAGTGAGTCCGTCCAGTACGGCGTTCTGTCGCTCGATCGTCAACGGGTACTGCATACCGGGGTCAGCCTGGGGTGAGGAGGCAGAACTCGTTGCCTTCGGGGTCGGCGAGGACCTTCCACGGGACGTCGAGTTCGAGGCGGGTGGCACCGAGGGTCTGCAGTCTGGCGGCCTCTGCCTCCAGGTCGTCACCTGGGTAAGGGCGGAGGTCTAGGTGGACTCGGTTCCACCCGGTCTTCACGTCGGGTGTGCGGAGGAACTGCAGATACGGGCCGACGTCCTTCGCAGAACGCAGTACCGCGCTCTGGTCGGTCACCTTGTGCAGGGTCCAGTCCATCGCCTCGCCCCAGAAACGAGCCATGGCTCGCGGGTCCACGCAGTCGACGACTACCGAGGCGATCGGGCCGGTCTCCTGGTACAGCGAGTCCAGCACGCAGAACTCGTTGCCCTCCGGGTCCGCCATGACTACCCACGGGACGTCACCCTGGCCTATGTCGGCTGGTGTCGCGCCGAGCTTCATCAGACGCGTGATGACCTCGTCCTGATGGGCCGCCGAGTTGGTGGCGAGGTCGAGGTGCACGCGGTTCTTCACCGTCTTGGGCTCGGGGGAGACGATGAGGTCGAGAACGACCGCGACGGGGTCGGGATAGACGAAACCCTCAGGCTCCAGATTGGTCACGCCGGGTCCCTCGCTGGAGACACTCCAGCCGAGCACCTCCGCCCAGAAAGCGCCGAGCGCGGAGTCGTCTCGAGCCTTCATGTTGATCTGCACAAGCCGCGTCGCCATACCGGCGATGCTAGTCCAGCACCTTGGTCGGGAGATCGGGCCAGGCGTAGACGCTCTCGGGAAAGGTCTGGCCCTCGTCAAGGTTCAGGCGGCTGCCGATCAGCGCGGCGCCGAGGGATTCGTAGAAGGCCCGGGCCGGTGCATTGGCGGTGAGCACACCCACCAGCAGGCGACGAATCCCCTGGCCGGCCAGGTGACGGGAGAAGTCGCCGATCAGCAGTCGGCCGATTCCCTCCCGCTGGCGCGACGGATCGACGTACAGGGCCCAGCATTCGGCCGTCGGGACCTCGCCCCGGGCGGTGTCATCGTCCGCCCAGGGGTGCGGCGGGCCGACCATCGCGAGCCCGACCACCTCGCCGCCGATGGTCGCGACCGAGATGTACTCGCCGGGCGAGGGCGCGGTCAGGTCCCGTCGCCACGCGGCGGCTGACGACTCGTACGTCCTGGACTGCAACACGTTCTCCGGGACCTGCCCCCGGTGCCCGGCCCGGAACGAGTCGACGAACACCCGCGCCATCGCGTCCGCATCACCCACCAGCGCCGGCCTGACAATCACGGTGCCAGCAGTGGCGAGAGGTTCTGTGGTCATGTTTCGACTGTAAACACCTTGTACCTAGGTATCGAATGCAGCCCTGGTTGAACTGACAGGTGCGGATGTCGATGGCAAGATGCGACCTCATGAACGACTCCGTGCGAACTCAACGCGAGGCCGATCTGGCCGCCTACTACGACACCGAGGTTCGTGACCGCTCTGACCGGCCCTTGCCGCCACGCCGCGTGGCTCAGCGAGACGCCTTCCTGACACAGTTGAAGAAGGAAGGTCTCAAGTCTGTGCTTGAGGTGGGCTCAGGGCCAGGTCGCGATGGCGAAGCGTTCGTTGCTGCCGGGCTAACCTATACCGGCGTTGACCTTGCCCCTGAAAGTGTCAACGCCTGCCGGTCGATTGGCCTCGACGCCCACGTGGGTTCCGTACTGCATCTGCCTTTTGACGATGCTGCCTTTGACGCAGGCTGGACGATGAGCACCCTGCTTCACGTCGCCAATGAAGACCTGTCGGCGGCTCTGGCGGAGATCGTCAGAGTCCTCCGCCCTCAGTCGCCACTCGCGATCGGACTGTGGGGAGACAAGACCGTCAGCGAGAGCCCCTGGAACGGCGATCGCGCTTTCGGGCCCCCACGGTTCTTCAGCATCCGCACCGACGACGTACTGCGCGAAGAACTGCAACAGCACGCAACGATTGAGAAATGGATGACGTGGCCGGGCGACGGATCGATGCACTATCAATGGGCGCTCTTGCGCACGCCTGCCTGACTTGCAGACGCAGCGGTTGGCTACCAGACGAGTCCATCTAGATGGTTGTGGCCGGAAAGCAGGCGGGCGATGCGGAGCTGGGCCGCATCGCGTATGCCAGGTTGGGGGCGGTGTGCGTAGAGCGCGAGCTCGCCGTACATGTCGTAGAAGTTCAGCCGCTCGCGCAGATGCTCGCGCTCGAACAGCTCTGGATACGCGCCGTGCAGCCATCGGGGGGCCTCTGTGAGCGTGGTCTCGTCGAGCCCTTGGTCGTCGGGTGTGGGTGGGTATTCTCGCGCCCTCGCGCACCAGCGCAGGATGGTATCGAGCTCGACATCCGCCGGCTGAGCCAACGCCTCCGCGAAGTCGATGAGACCGGTGACGCGTCCTTGGTCGACGATCACGTTGGATCCATGGAGATCACCATGGACGAGGGCGGGTTCGTCGGTGGCGAACAATGCCAGCCGCTCCTGGATCCAATCAGTGACGTCGGTGAGCAGGCGCGAGTCGTGGCCGGGCAGTCGCCGGGCGTCCTCGACCAGCTGGAGCGCCTCGCTCACGACAGGTGGATGGAACGCAGCCCACGGTTTCTTCCCGGCGATTGCGTGGGCCAGCCAGGGTGGCAGCAGGCCCGCCGGGACAGGTATCCGGTGCAGTGCACGCAGCGCAGCGCCGAGGCTCTCGATCATTGCTTGGCGCGTCGACGAGTCCGCCGCCGGCCACGCGTCGTACAGGGTTCGGCCAGGCAGGCGTTCGGAGACGTACCACGGCCCGTCCGGGCCGTCGCCGTGGGCGAGGTGCCGGGCGTGGGGGACCTCGCTGCCGGCGAGCAGGCTGACGACTGTCGCCTCGTGGCGATACGCGTCGCGGTGCCGTTCGTCGGTGTTCAGCCGTACGACGTATTCGTCGCCGACCCACGCGCGGCTAACCCAGCCCCCCTTAAGATGAAAACGCCCGGTTGCCGGCAGACCAGCCGCCGTCAGGATCCTCAGCAGCGCCGGATCGGCCGCCGGCTCGACGAACGATGTTGACTGGGGGATCGCGCTGCTCCTCAGAACGGCTGACAAGGACATCAACGTAGCGACCCCAACGGCGTTTCGATCAGCGCCAGTCCGCGACCCGCCGCCGCGTCGTCGTCGGTTCGTGCCTCAGAATGCGCTTAGGCCCATGATGCCGGCGGCGTCGATCGTCGCGGTCTTGGTGGTGAAACCGATCTGTGCCAGCGCCCGCTCAAGGACCCACACCGCGGCCGCCGTGCCGGTGACCTTTTGCCCCTCAGGTGCCGGCGCACCGACCGTTGAAGGATCGTCGATGTTGACGCACACCTCGTACCGCAGGCCGTCGGCAGAGCGCACCGAATCGTAGGCGATTCCGTTGAACGTGATTCGACCCGGCAGGGCATGGACGCCCAGCGCACGGTCCAGGCGGTACATGAAGTCCTGCTGGTTGGAGAACGGTGGTCCGGTCTTCGGGCTGGGAACCGCGAGCAACTGCACCGGCACGATGTAACTAGTCATGACAGATAGTGGCACGAGAAGCCTCATCAACTGGTACCGCCGAATGTTGGAAGGCGCGACAGTTAACCGGCACGCACGGGAGCTGATGAGCCGGGAGTAGATGGCATCTCTGACACACTCGACGGATGAGACCCACGCTGTTCGGGCCCCGACTGCGTCTTGCGCCAGCGACCTTGGAGCACATCAAGTTGTTCGCCGAGCTCAACTGCGACCCGGATGTGATGCGGCATGTCACCGGTCGATCGTCGTCGCTGACCGACGTCGAGGAGGAGTGGGCAGGGCGCTTGGGGCCACGGACTGACGAAAGCCGCGGTCTAGGGTATTGGGCCGGATACTCCGGCACTCGCTTCATCGGCTGGTGGGGTCTCGGAGTCCCGGCGGGCGAGCCGGATGCCGGCGAACTCGGCTTCCGGCTCAAGCAGGAGCACTGGCGGCGCGGCTTCGGATTCGAGGGGGCGCGGTGCGTGGTCGACCACGGCTTCTCCACCGTAGGTGTCCGGCGCATCTGGGCTGGCACTGTTGCGAGCAATGCGGCCTCGCGCGCGACTCTGACGAAACTTGCCCTGCGCTGTATCGATGAGCCAGCCCCGGGCGTGCTCACATACGCGATCACCTTTGAGGAGTGGCGCTCTGCCATGCTTGAAGAACGAAAACTTTCCGGCGGTTGAGGCGCGCCGATCCCCCTCCAACTGGCAGGAACGGCAGTTGATGAGCCGGGAGTAGCGCCCGGTTCGCGGCGGATGAGGGTGCCTTGGGGGATGAGAACCGACAGTCCTGACGGCTCTCGGTTCAGTCCGGTGCGCAGACGTAGAGTTGGAGCGCCGCATCTGCGGTGAGTGGCGCACGGGACCAGTCGCCGAAGCGTTCAACAATCCGAAGGCCGCCAAGCGTGAGCAGCAGCGGCAACTCCTGGGGGAAGATGTTCCTCATCTCGAGTGGCGCGACACTGAAGTCGGCCTCGGAATCGGTCGAGAAGTACCACCTGCCGCGAGTCACCTGCGCGGCCGCGTCGTAGGTCTCCGCGACATCGACATGGACTACGCCACGATCGGGATCCACGAACGACAATGCGTCGCGTCTGCGTCGAACGCCGTCGGCCTGGGCAAGCATGCGCACGCTCGGGTTGAAGACGTCGAAGATGAGCCGCGCTCCGGGCGCCAGGTGCTTTCGCACCGATCGGAAGCAGGCCACCAAGTCCTCAGCTTTCTGCAGATGGAGCAGTGAATTGGCGGCGATGAACACGAGGTCGAACGTCCGGCCCAGGTCGAACTCGCGCATGTCGCCTAGCACCCACTGCACCTTCACGCCGCGCTCGTCTGCCTTGCGCTGAGCCTCGGCGAGCATGTCCGGCGAGAGTTCCAGGCCCACGCACGGGTGCCCGTCGGATGCGATCGGGATCAGCTTCTTTCCGGTGCCACTCCCGAGTTCCAGGACACACCCGCCTTGCCGACCGGCCTCGGTCCTGTAGAAGTCGACGGATTGCTCGCCTCCGGGGAACAACCGGTCGTACAACCTCGCGTCCGAGTAGAACTGCTCGCTCATGAGACGCACGCTCCTTGCCGGATCTTGGGCAGCCTGTCTGCTCGGCCTACAAACACCTGGCCATTGTCGCGATCAGGCTGAGATCCTTCCACGGCTTATCGCAGGCCCCGCCACCGCTGAGTGAGTCGGTGGCGGGGGAGGGCAGGCGCTTACTCGCCGACGTGTGGGTCGAGGATCGGGGCGAAGCGGAAGTAGACCGGGTCGTTGAACGTACCGGGAACCTTGCCGACGCTCTGGATGACCGTCGCGGTACCGTTGGCGTGCCCGACGTAGTACAGATAGGCCGACTGGGAGTCCTTGTCGACGCCGAGCAGCAGGGTGCCGTAGTTGCCACACTTCTGCGCGAGCAGGTATTCGAACCCCTGCCAGGTCCGGGTGCGCACCGGTTTGACAACTGGCTTCATCGGCGACTTCGTCGGGATGTGAATCGTGGAGAGCGCGCCGCCCCGGGTGTTCGCGAGGAACGTGTCGTAGGTCCGGGTCTTGCTGATCAACGCCATCGACTTCACTGACGCGAAGCCTGGCGCGGCACCGGTGACGACCCAGCCCCAACCTCCGTTGTTGGCGGTTCGTCGGGACAGCGTGCCGTCGCCGTGCAGCCCGTAGGCCATCTTGCGCGTGACGGTTCCCGCTCGATAACGGGATTCCTCGAACGCGCGGACGTCACCGAATCCGTCCTCGACCGGCGTGAGACGGATCGAGGCCGTGTCGACGACGGGGCCGGTGAACTCATAGGCGGTCCGGGCCAGGGTCGAGCCGATGATCACATGCCCGCCGGTGAACAGGTCGCCCGAAGCACCGGCGGAGCGGAACATCGAACTACTGAGCCGTACCTGAGTCTTGTACAGACCAGGCACCAGAACATGGTCGTTGGTTCTCGTCGGAGGCGAGTTCGCAGTGATGCGCTGCGACCGGTGATCACCTCCAGCCGTGACCGAACCCAGATCCATCGTGCACTTGCCGGCGCTGGCGGTTGTGGTTGCAGCGTCCGCGGCTCCCGGAACCAAGCCGACGGCCAGTAGTGCAGCCGCGCTCAGTACTCCGGAGCTTCGACGGACGAGCGTTTGCTTACGATGCATGTCGCAACCTCTCGTGACCTTCCCCCCAGGTTGCAGGCGCTGTGCCAGCAGCAGATCGTTACTCAGCTTGATGCCGCTGAGCCAGCAAAAGTTGCACAAGAACGACCCCAGTCGGCGCGCAGGTCATTCGTTGCCATCAGCATCGATCTGCCACCGCTGCAACTCCGCCGACCCTCAGGGGTCCAGGACCTTGTCGAGGGTTTGGTAGGTGCGGTTGCTGGCAGTGGCGGCTCGGCGTTCTCGGCCGGTGGCTTCTATGTAATTCTGGCTGGTCGCCAGGCTGGCGTGGCCCAGGAGGGCCATGATTTCGGAGGCGGTGGCGCCGTCTTCGGCCAGGCGGGTGGCGAAGGTGTGGCGGAGGGCGTGGAGGTTGGCGCCCGCGGGGACGCGGTCGTGGAGGCCTGCCCAGCGGTAGCAGGACTTGACCAGGTACTCGAGGCCGCCGCGGCCGATAGGGTCGCCGGTGCGGTCGAGGAGGAGTTTGGTGTTGCGAGTGATCCGGCGGCTCGGGAAGCGGCGTTCGCAGGAGTCGGTGTACGCCTCGATGATGCGTTCCATGATCGGCTCGACCGGGATCGACCGGTCGCGGCTGCCTTTGCCGTGGACGTGCAGGCGCATCTCGCCCGGGCGGCCTGCGAGCGAATCCGTGGTCAGCGTGCGCATCTCGGCCGAGCGGAGTCCGGCGACCAGGCCGAGGGCGATCACCAGCAGGTCGCGCTCCGGCCACGGGTCCCGCGCGCGGCGGTCGCCGTCGGCGGCGGACTTCAGCAACCTCTCCGGAGTGTCCTCACCGCGCAGCGGCTTGGGGGACAGGGGAGGGGTCTTCGGTCGCGCCACCGCGCCCATCGGATTGCCCGCGAGCAAGCCGTCGGACACGCAGAAGGTGAGGAACTGGTTCCACGTCGACCACGCACGCAGCACCGAGCTCTTCGCGTGGTCGTCGGCGAACGCTCCGAACGCCGTACGAAGTGCTGGTGCCGTCAGTTCGTCGACCTCGAGGTTTCCGGGGTCGTCGGTCAGCAGCGCGGTGATGCCGGCCAGGTCGCGGCGGTACGCGTCGGTCGTGTGAGGTGAGTCCTTGCGCGGCCGCCGCGCGGCGAAGAACGCGGCCTGAGCTTCGAGCACCAACATGTCGCCCATTACTACCGGACGCCACCGACAGTTTGCCCGCTAGTTGCCTTCAGCAACTACATTTGCTGCATAATGGTGATTATGCATGACGGAGCCGGGGCGGACGGGGTGACACTCGTCCTCTGGGGGACCGTTTGAAATGCCAGCAGCTCGAACCGAGCGCTCAGTACGTCGGTGTCGAACATGCCGAGGCTTCTCTGAGAGCCGCTCAGAGAAAGGCCCAGAGCATCCAGTGGCAACTCGGCGACACCCAGCGCGCGCAGATCGCCGCTGACAGAATCCTCACGAATCCGCCGTGGAACGTTCGGCCGGCCATCGGCGACCTGACGCCGTTACCTGAACAAACTGGCAGCGCGCCGACTCGGTCGCCGCCATCGTCAACGAGCATCAGGTCGCAACACTCACCGGTCATCCGACCTGGAACACCCGAAAAGTGCACAATCTGAGCCTGGCAGGCCTCCACCCGAGCATCGTCAGATTGCGCCGATAAGCGACATTATGTCAACTAGTGGCTGTCTTGCCCGCTACCACCATGTAGTTCTCGGCGTCACGATCGAACGTGCTCACTTCCGTCCGGAGTCCGACTCGGTGCAGGTCGGCTTCGAGTTCCTCGTACCGGTACGGCCAGCAGGACAGCAGTTCTGAGCGGACAAGAACCGAGCCAGTCGCATCAACTTGTGCGATCGCAATCTCGATGTGGTGCTCATCCTCCCAATGCGGCGCAATCTCCCAGCGGTAGACCACGACGGCATCGCGACCATTCCGGCGGACGAGTCGGTCGCTGATGTCGAGCCGGGAACCTCTGGCCCTCACGAGTTCCCAAGTGCGGGATGTGAGTACCAAGCGCCCGCCTGGGCGCAGAAGCCGTGACATCGACTCCAGAGCAGCTCCCCTGCCTGTCGCGCCCGCGGCATGGTGAAGCGAGTTGCCAACGCAGAACACCATGTCGAACGTGTCGTCCTCGAAATGGTCGGGCAACTCTTCCCAGTTCGCCTGCACGGCCCGGATGGATGTCCCGAACTCCTCAGACAACGCTGCGGTACGACGGACCATCGCTTCGCTGGCGTCAGTTGCGACAACCTGTATGCCACGACCGGCGAGGCCAACCGCCAACTGTCCGGTTCCGCACGAACAGTCGAGGACGTGAGCGTTCGACGGCAGCAGCCTGAGGACGTCATCGAACGACGCAGCGAACTCGGCTGGAGGCAACTTTGCCTCTGAGATGAGCCATTCGTACACCTCAGCAAGCACGTCGTAATCCGTCACAACCACAACCTCCGTCACACGGCAGACTCACGGTGGGACGTCAGTCCATCAGCGGAGCGAGCCGGGCACCAATGGTTTTCACAAGGGGCGGAGCTTGAAGATGAGGATGCCGAGGTGCTTGTTCATCCACTCTTGTTTGTGGGGGTGCCGACGGCGGGCCTGCTCCGTCAGCTGGGGCTCGAGCGTGGTTTCGATCCAGAGTCCGGCGGCGCTGAACTCGTTCAGCAGGTCGGACATTGTGTACGGGCGTTTGGTGAGCGTGATGTTCTCGTTCCAGCTGTGCGAGTACGAGTACCGCTCTGTGGAGAAATACTCCTCGCCCAGGACGTACCGTTCGCTTCCGATCGGTCGACGGCAAAGCGGATCGGGTGCGTTCTGGTCAGCAGTCGGAGAGATCGCCCGGGACGAATTCGACACCAGGTGGCGGCGGGCTGAGAAAGTTGCCGCTGATATCGACGCCCACAGAGTTGGCCGCGCCCGCACTGACCAGCTCGGCCAGCTTGCCGCCGTTGCCGCAGCCGACATCGAGCACCGACCGGCCCACGACATCACCGAGAAGGTTTCGCTGAGCCGGCCACTCGACGATCCGATCGAGCGAGTCCTCCTTGGCTCGGGCTCGCTCGTAGTGCGATGAGAGATCCAGCCACGGCCGGCTGGCTTCCGGGAGGTCGCCTGACGTCGTCACGCCACAGACCCTAGGTGCCGTTCAGCTCAGCCGCCTACTCCCCCGCGCGATTCAGAGCGACGAAACCGGGTTGACAGCGGATGGGTGGGACGGCTCGAGTGGGCTGGTGATTGACACGTTGCTTGTGCGCGAGTTGCTGGTTGCTCAGTTTCCGCGGTGGGCGGCGTTGCCGTTGGAGCCGGTTGATTCCAGTGGGTTGGTGAATGCGATCTTCCGGCTCGGTTCTGACCTGTCCGTACGGCTGCCGCTCCGGCCCTCGACCACCGACATGGTGCAACGGGAGCAGGCGAAGCTTGCGGCGCTCGCGCCGTTTCTGCCTGTGGCCATTCCTTCTGTCGAGGCGATCGGTTCACCCACTGGCGCGTACCCGGGCGAGTGGTCTATCCACCGCTGGCTCTCCGGTACGACGCCCTCCCCCGACACACTCGCCCATCCACGCGTGCTGGCGGCGGACCTTGCGGTGTTCGTCGACGCGTTGCGGCGGGTCGACCTGCCGGACCGGACGCCGGCGTATCCGGGCGAGCGTCGTACGCGCGCTTCGATGGTCTCGATGGACTCCTCGACACGGGAGGCGATCGCCGAGCTGGACGGCCTGATCGACGCCCGGGCAGCGCTGGCGTCATGGGAAGAGTCGCTGGCGGCCCCGTACGACGGCCGCGAGGTGTGGGTGCATTCGGACCTGACGCCGGGCAACTTGCTCGTGTCGGCGGAGGGCCGGCTGACCGCGGTACTCGACTTCGAGACGTGTGGTGTCGGCGATCCGTCCTGCGACCTGTTCCCCGCGTGGCACCTGCTGCCCGCGAACGTCCACGACGAGTTCCGTACGGCGCTCGACGTGGACGACGCGACCTGGCTCCGCGGGCGTGGGCGCGTGCTGTCCCAGGCCGTGATCGTGCTGCGGCACCACCGGGATACCAACCCCGCTCTCGCGAGCTACGCGCTGCACGCCATCGGCAGAGTGCTAGGTCAGTGACTCGACTTCTATGGGCTCCTCGGTACCGAGGTAGATCGTGAACCCTGCCTCATCGTCACCCTCGTAGGCGACGTCGACCGCTCCGACCACGAGTTCCGGACGAGGGAGGATTCCGTACTCGAAGGCGGGGTCATAGTCGATGACGGAGCGCACTCGTGCGACGAACGGCGGTATCCCGATCATGCAGCTGCCCCCGACCTCGAGCGTCTCCGGCTCTGGTTCGACCCGCCACGGAGTGTTCCGCCACGCGTATGCGGTCGGGTCCACCGGAAACTCAACTGTCCCCGGCCACGGATGTGGTGAGCCCGGATCACTCCGGTTCCAGGGCCAGTCGACGACGATCCGGCCGGGGCGCGTCCCCACCACCCGGGCGTCCGCCGGCTCAGCCGAGATCCTGATCATCATCCCTGGCGCAAACGAACCTTCTCGCACCTGCTCACCATCCGTTCGCCTGTCCCGTTGATTACCACGCGAGTCGATCACGACCTCGTACTCGTCTTCAACACGCCGTGGTCCCGGCCGCGGTAGCGCTCGGCTTTGGCTTGGTTGCCGCAGGTCTGCATGCTGCACCAGCGTCGTCGGCGGCCGCGGGATGTGTCGAGGAAGAACCAGCCGCAGCGATCGCAAGTACGGACCGGGCGACTCGGTGGTTTCAGCGCGAGCCTCAGAGCGCGCAGAGCCAGAGTCGGCAGCGCGCCGACGCCGGACAGGGCTGATGGGATGCCATCGGCGTCGACCGCGACCGCGTCACTTCGGGCTGCCAGCAACAGGTTGCCCAGTGCATCTATCGGCAGGTCCGCACCCTCGGACTGCGCGTCGAAGATTCGCCAGAACAGGCTCCGTAACTCCCTCGCCTCGGCCAAGGTGCCACCGGCGGGCAGGCCCGCGTGGGCGAACCAGCTCGCCAACGACTCGGTGCTGTCGAGCAGGTCACTCCCCTGTTCCGGCGTACGGCGAAAGACCGTGTTGGCGAAGTCGAGCGCTACATCACCGGCGATGAAGTGCCCATCGATCCAGGTCGTCACAGGTCGCCGAGGAACGTGATGATCTGCTCGGCGACTTCGGTGGAGTGCGTCTCGAGCAGGTGATGACCGCCGTCGTAGATGTGGATGTCCACCCGGTCCAGATCCTGGTGGTACGCCAGCACCTCGGCGATGTCGAAGTACGGATCGTGCCGGCCCCAGAACACCAGGCACGGCGGCTGCCATTCCTTGTGGTAGGCAACGATCTCGTCGAAGCGGGCGACGTGGTGCTGGTAGTCGACGAACAGCCGCCATTGGGCGTCGATCATGCCGGGCCGCGACAGCCGATCCCAGTCCAGGTGCCACGACTCGGTCGGATGGCGCTCCTGGAGTACGGCCGGCAGCCCACCGGTGTACTGATCGCGCGTGCCGTCGAAGTTCATCCAGTCGGCGAGCGCCGCTTTGTTCTCCACACTGGGATCCGCCCAGTACCGCTTCACCGCCTCCCACTCGGCGGTCAGGCCGGCCTCGTGTGTGTTGCCGTTCTGCAGCATGAGACCGAGCACCCGGCTCGGATCGCGCATCGCCATCAGGTAACCGGTCGGCGTACCGTAGTCGGTCACATACAGCACGTACTTCTCGACGCCGAGCTCCGCGAGCAACGCCTCCAGAACCTGCGACAGCCGCTCGAAGGTGTACTCGAAGTCTGCCGGCGCCTCGGTGAACCCGGACCCCGGCATGTCGGGCGCGATCACATAGGCGTGCTCGCCGATGAGCGGCAGCACCCCGCGATACGAGTACGACGAACTCGGGAACCCGTGAACGAGCACCACGGCCGTCGATCCAGGCTCCCCCGCCTCGCGGTAGTGCACCCGCACCCCACTCACTTCGCGGTAGCGATGCCTAGTCTTCGCTGCCGTCTTCACCATCTCTCCTTCCGTTGAACCGTCCTTCTGCAGTAACCCAATACCCGGCTATTACCGGTTACATGCATTCGCAAACTGAGTTGCCTCCGACCGACTGGCCGGGCGAGGGTTCGGGCATGAGTGATGCATTCGAGGCGGTTGCGCGAGCCCAGGCTGCCAACACCGCAGCGCGGCCTGTGGTCATCGCTGATGGTCTGGTGACACGCCCAGCCGGTACGGCGGCCGCGACCGTGCAGCACTTTCTGCGTTTCCTGCGTTCGCAGGGACTGGATTGCATTGCCGAGCCGATCTCTTTGAACGGCGACGTCGAGATGCTGCGTTACATTCCGGGAGCCAGTGGCGGCGATGCGTGGTATCACCAGCACACCGACAAAGGGTTAGCTTCCGCTGCCCGCCTGCTGAGGCAGATCCACGACGCCAGTCAGGCCTGGACCCCGCCGTACGACGCTGTCTGGGTAGCGAACCCGATCGCCGCCGACGACCTCGTCTACTGCCACGGTGATCCCGGCCCGTGGAACTTCGTCTGGAACGACAGCACCGCGGTCGGCCTCATCGACTGGGACTATCTCCATCCCGGTCCGCGCGTCGACGACATCGCCTACGCGTTGCACTGGTTCGGGCCGCTTCGCTGCGACGAGTTCGCCCTGCAGTGGCACCACTTCCCCGAGGTGCCCGACCGGCGCCACCGCATCGAGGTGTTTCTCGAGGCGTACGGCGATCTGCCGACCTTCGATGTGGTCGACGCAGTGATCGCGCGGTTGGAAGCGACGTGTGACCTGATGAGCCGGCTCGCGGAGAGCGGGCAGGAACCGCAGCGGACCTGGGTCCTCGACGGAGCGCTCGAGCGGGAACGTCAGGAGATCGACTGGGTCCGGGACCACCGCGACCTGCTCTCCCCCAGTTGATGCTGCGAGGATCTGCGGTATGCCGGGCCTGCGCGAGTGGTTGGACAAGACGACCGATACGTGGGCGCCGCCGACGGCGAAGGATCTGGCCGGACCGTTCCGGTACCTGTTCTGGCTGACCCGGTCGCAGGCGCGACGGGTTGCCCTGGGCGCGTTCCTCGGGACGGTCTGGATGGTCGGCCTCGCGGTACCGCCCTGGGTGCTGTCGCGAGCGGTCGACGAAGGACTCGTCGGACGTGATCCAGGCGCACTCGTCCAATGGGCCCTGGTTCTGCTCGGGACCAGTGTGCTGCTCGCGTTTCTGTCGATTGCGCGGCACCGGACGATGACGAAGATCCGGATGGATGCCTCGTTCCGCTCGGTGCGGGCCACGGTCTGGCACACGTCGCGGCTCGGCGCCTCGCTGGCGCGGCGGGTGAGTGCCGGCGAGATCGTCACGGTCGGTATCGCCGATGTCCACACTGTCGCGATGGCGCTGACCGTGACCGGCCCTGGCGTCGGCGCGCTCATCGCGTACGCCGTGGTCGCGGTCATCCTCTTCACCACCTCACCCTTGCTGGCCGCGGTGGTCCTGGCGGGCGTTCCGCTGCTGGTTGTTGCCGTCGGCCCCTTCTTGCATCGGATCGAACGCACCGGCGGCGAGTATCGCGTGCACCAGGGCCGGTTGACGACCCGGCTGATCGACGTACTGGCTGGGCTGAAGGTTCTCAACGGTTTGGGCGGGAAGCAGTTCATGGCCGACCAGTACGACGAACAGTCGCAGCGCCTGGTGAGACGTGGCTACAAGGTCGCCGTACCGGCCAGTTGGGTCGGCGCGTTGTCGACCGGCCTGCCCGCGTTGTTCCTGGCCGCGGTCGTGTGGTTGTCGGCGCGGATGGCAGCCACCGGGGCGATCACGCTCGGCGAGGTCGTCGCGGTCTACGGGTACGTCGCTGTCCTGGTCGTTCCCGTGTCGATGTTCATCGAGGGCGGTGGCGACATCGCACGCGCCCGGGTGGCCGGGCAGCGGATCATCGACCTGCTCAACCTGCCGGTCGCGCGCGATGACGAGCGCGATGGTGGTCCACTCCCCCACGGCTCTGGTCCGCTGATCGACCCGGATTCGGGCGTCGTCGTACGGCCCGGTCTGCTGACGGCGCTGGTCGCTGTGCGGACCTCGGAGGCGATCGCGGTGGTCGAGCGGCTCGGACGAGTGGGCGCCGATGCGGACGTGACCTGGGCAGATGTGCGGATCGATGCGGTCGCTCGCGCCGAGTTGCGGAGTCGATTGGTTGTCGCCGACAACGATGCCGAGGTGTTCGCCGGCACCGTCCGGGAGATCGTCGCGGGCCGCCTCGAGCCCGACGACCACCGGATCCAGGCGGCCCTTCGGGTGGCGGTTGCCGAGGATGTCGTCGAGGCATTGCCCGATGGTCTGGATGCGGTGCTCGCGGCCGGCGGGTCTGATCTGTCCGGTGGGCAGCGGCAGCGGATCCGGCTCGCGCGCGCTGTCTACGCCTCCCCCGACATTCTGCTCGCCGTCGATCCGACCTCCGCGGTCGACGCCAACACCGAGGCGGCGATGATCGACCGCATCCGCGACGCCAGGCAGGGCACGACAACGGTGATCACCACGATGTCGCCGCTCGTGCTCGACCGTGCCGACGAGGTCATCGTTCTGGTCGACGGCAAGGTGTCGGCCGTCGGGAAGCACTCGGAACTTCTGCACACCGATTCCACCTACCGCGAGCTCGTGTCGCGTGCTCAGGACGGCCGATGAACAGGCAGTTGCCGGTGGCAAGCCGGTCAGAGGTCCGTACGGCGGCGCTCCGCGATCTGGGCGCGGATCGTTGGGCCGTGGTCGGGGTGGTCGTGGTCAACGGGCTCGCGGCGGCGGCCGGGCTGATCGGTCCGTGGCTGCTCGGCCGCATCATCGACACGATTCAGGCCGGCTCCGGGGATGTGCTCAGCGCGGTCGACCGGCTGGCGTTCGGCGCGCTGCTGTTCACCGTCGTACAGACTGCGCTGGCGTGGTGGGCGCTGAAGATCGGGTATCGGTTCGGGGAACGGACTGCGGCTCGGGTTCGGGAACGGTTTCTGCAGCGGACGTTGGCGTTGCCGCCGCGGGTGGCGGATCATCTGCCGGCCGGTGATCTGATCGCGCGTGGGAGTACCGACGCGGCGCTGGTGGCCACGACCTTGCGGTCGGCGGTGCCCGAGGTGCTGGTGGCGACCGTCCATGCGCTGTTCCTGGTGGTCGCGGTGCTCGTTCTGGATCTGCGACTCGGGCTGTGTGGGCTCGTCTGTCTGCTCGGCGTCGGTGGGGCTGTGCGCTGGTACATGCGTCGTGCGCGGCCGGTGTACTTGGCCGTTGCCGCGACTGGTGCGGAGGTGGCCGATGTCGTCGCCAGCACGGCCAAGGGGGCTCGCACGATCGAGCTGCTCGGTTTGGAGGAGCGTCGGCACCAGGTCTCTGAGGCTGCGATTGCGGAGTCCCGGTCCGCGCGGTTGGGGGCACTGTGGCTGCGCTCGGTGCTGTTCCCGTGGTCGGAGATTGCGCTCGGCGTGCCCGTGGTGGGCGTGCTGCTGGTCGGGGGCACGCTGTATGCGAATGACCTGGTCAGCCTCGGGGTCGTGGTGACGGCGACTGTGTACCTGCGCCAACTCGTCGGACCGCTCGACACCCTGATGCTCTGGATCGAGCAGTTGCAGGGCGCCGGGGCGTCATACGCTCGCGTCGAGGGGCTCGCGGACATCCCGACCGCGGAACCCGCTCCGGCTCAGAGCGGTGGCGATCACGGTGATCGGATCCGCGTGGCCGATGCTCACTTCAGCTACACCGGGGCGCGCGACGTACTGCGTGGAATCGATCTGCTGGTGCAGCCCGGGGAACGGCTGGCGATTGTTGGCACCTCAGGAGCTGGGAAGTCGACGCTCGCACGACTGCTGGCCGGGCTCGATCGACCACACACCGGCTCGGTCACGATCGGCGGCAGGCCGGTTGCGGATCTGCCACCTGACGAGCTGCGCGAGCACGTCGTACTGATCACTCAAGATCATCACGTCTTCCATGACTCGCTGCGCGACAACCTGCTGATCGCGAAGCCGGATGCCACCGATGAGGAGTTGTACGACGCACTGACCGCGGTCGGTGCGGAGTGGCTGGAGGATCTGCCGGAGGGTCTCGATTCGGTGATCGGAGTCGACACTGATCTTGCCGATGCGAGTGCTCAGCAGCTCTCGCTGGCCCGGGTCGTGCTGGCCGATCCGCACACGCTGATTCTGGATGAGGCGACCTCGCTGCTGGACCCCAGGACTGCGCGGCAGACCGAGCAGTCGTTGGCCGCCGTACTGCGTGGCCGGACGGTGATCGCGATCGCTCACCGGCTGCAGACCGCGCATGACGCTGACCGGATCGCTGTCATGGAGGCCGGTGAGCTCGTCGAACTCGGTACGCACGACGAGCTTGTCCAGGCAGGGCGGGTGTACGGCCAGCTTTGGCGGACGTGGAACGTGGATTAGCGCCAGGTGGGCGGGGTGGCATTGGTGACTGCTCGGAGGATCCCTTCGACGGGGCCGTAGGTGTAGCGGGACATCCACCAATGGCTGATCGCGAGCTGGGCGGTGAAGATGGCGACTGCGAAGGTGAAGGTTTCCAGTGGGGAGACCTGTCCGACCAGGCCGAATCCAACGCCGGTGAAGATCGCCACGGTCGCCAGTGATTGGCCCAGGTAGTTGGACAGGGCCATTCGCCCTGCTGGGGCCAGCAGTCCGCCCAGGTCGCTCGAATGCATCAGTCGGAGGAGAGTTGCGGCGTACGCGGCAGACAGGAGCGGGGCGGTCATCACGCCGACCATGACGCTGAGCGTGTCGCCGTTGCCGCCCGCGGCGTAGACGATGCTGCCGAGTAGGCCGATGGGGAATCCGATGAGCTGGATCTTTCGCAGTACAGGTTCGGTGCCGGTCAGGTTGGCGAGCAGACGCCGCCGGCCGGCGACCATCCCGAGCAGCATGACGGCCAAGGTGGTCGGTCCCTGCACGGTGAGCTGGGCAAGACCGAACGTCGGGAGCGCCCGGACGTGTTCACCGATCACGTCACCGAACGAGCCGGCCAGATTCGTCGTCGTCTGCTGTGCGGCAGCCAGAGCTCCGGCCGGGTCGACGAGCGCGGTGCTGTCGACAAACAGCACGGCAGCGCCGAGTGTGACGAAGAGGTAGCCGTAGATTGCGGCGGCGGTGACCAGTGCTGTCTTGTCCCGCACGCCGCGCATCGCCAGCAGGACCAGGCCGATCAGTGCGTAGACGGTGAGGATGTCTCCGGTGATCAGGAAGATCGCGTGCAGCGCGCCGATCACGAACAACCCGCCGAGCCGGCGCAGCATCCGCGGCTTGAACTGCGCGCCGGCCCGCTGCGCAGCCTCGATCTGCAGCTGGAAGCTGTAGCCGAACAGGAACGAGAACAGCAGGTAGAACTTCAGGTCCACCAAGGCATGGCCGAGCCAGCGGACGGCGTGGTCAAGACCTGAGCTGTACGTCGGGTCGTCGGCGAGGTGGATCGGGAATCCGGAGGCGGCGTAGGTGATGTTCGCGATCAGGATGCCGAGGAGGGCGAACCCCCGCAGGGCGTCGATGTCGTGGATCCGGGTCCGCAACGTGCTGGGCGGTTGGCTCATCTCCTCAGTGAACTGGTCCCGGTCCTGCGGGGCAGGCGTGCTGGCACCTCCCTGGTGGTGGAACTTCACCTACCCCCGCTTGACTCTCCTACGGGGGGAGAGTTGAGGGTGGAGCCTATGAGTACGTGGAGTATCGGCGCTGTGGCGCGGCAGGCCGGGCTGCCGGTGAAGGTGATCAGGCACTGGTCGGATGTCGGTGTTGTGGTGCCGGTGGAGCGGACGGCCGGCGGCTACCGCCGGTACGACACTGCTGGGGTGGCCCGTCTGCGGCTGGCCCGCACTCTGCGGGATCTGGGGATGGGGCTCGCTGAAATCCGGACCGCCCTCGATCGCGAGGACGGCCTCAGTGAGGTTGCGGCCGCACATGTCGAGGCTCTGGAGGTACAGGTCCGGCGGCTGCGGACCCATCAGGCCGTCCTGCGCACTGTCACCCGTCGGACAACTCACGAAGGACTTGCTCTGATGACCCGCACCGCGCAGCTGTCTCCGGATGAGCGTCGCAAACTGGTCCACGATTTTCTGACCGAGACCCTCGGTGATCTGGAGGTGCCGCACTTCCGTGAGGGACTTCTCGCGGCGGGTACCGAGCTTCCGGACGATCCCACTGATGAGCAGGTCGAGGCGTGGCTGGCGCTGGGCGAGCTGGTCGCCGACGGTGAGCTGGGCCCGGCCATGCGACGCATCGCGGAGTACGCCGCTCGTCATGGTGCACAGGACGACACCGCGGTGGCGGAGATGCGCGACCTCACTGGCAGGTGGGTCGGACGTGTGCGCGACGCGATTCAGGCCGGTACGGCGGCGGACTCGCCAGCTGCTGACCGGGTCGTCGCGGAGATCGTGGGCGACTGGCTGCCGAGTCGCGCGAACGTCGATCCGGCCGTGATCTCGGAGGACGGGGCCGAGGCACGCACCCTCCTGCATGAGCAGCTCAGCGCGGCGTCGGAGCCTGCCGTCGAGCGCTTCTGGCAATTGCTGTGTGTGCTCAACGGCAGTCCTGCACCATCCGGGATCGCGACGGAGGGGCAGTGGCTCACCACCGCTCTGCGCGCCAATCCCTCCCCCGGTGCGCGCGATGCTCGGCTCGAAGCGCTCTACATGGACGCCACAGATCCTTGGCCGGGTGGTGTCTTGGCGGCGCTCGAACGTGTCCAGGACAGTGTCGGCGTAGTCGTCCGGGCCGCAGCGCCGGACCAGTTCTGCCTGCCGACGCCCTGCGCGAACTGGACCGTCCGCGACCTGCTCGACCATCTGGTGTGGGAGAACATCATCTGGGGCGGCCTGGCTCAAGGCTCTCCCCCAACCGGCGGCCACACCGACGACCACCTCGGTGACGACCACATCGCCGCCTTCGAGACCGCTGCCGCCAACGCTCGCGAGTCCTTCCGCCAGCCTGGCCTGCTCGACCGTTCCTTCGGTCCCGCCCCCGGCCGCCGCCTGGTCGAGCAGCTGCTCGTCGAGCTGCTCGTCCACGGCTGGGACCTCGCCACCGCCCTCGGCCACGACCACGACCTGGTCCCCGACCTCGCCCGCGCCGCCCTCCCCGTCGTACAAGAAATC
>NZ_SMKA01000151.1 GCF_004348455.1 Kribbella albertanoniae | reverse complement strand
GTGGGGTGATCCAGGCGATCGCGGGGGAGAGCGCGCGGTTGCGGGGGGATCAGGAGACGGCGGTTGCGGCGTTGTGTGAGCCGGCGGCCCGGGTTCTGGTGGTGCAGGCGACGGGGTGGGGGAAGTCGGCGGTGTACTGGGCGGCTACCGCGATTCGCCGGGCTGAGGGTGCTGGGCCGACGCTGGTGGTTTCGCCGTTGTTGTCGTTGATGCGGGATCAGGTGGCCGCGGCCGGCCGGGCGGGATTGCGGGCGGCGACGCTGAACTCGAACAACGTCGACGAGTGGTCGGCCATCGAGCAGGATCTGCGCTCCGGAGCGATCGACGTGCTGCTGGTTTCTCCTGAGCGGCTGGCCAACCCGGGCTTCGGCCGCCGGGTGCTGGACAGTTTGGCGGGTGAGGTCGGTCTGCTGGTGATCGACGAGGCGCACGCCGTCTCCGACTGGGGGCATGACTTCCGGCCGGACTACCGCCGGGTGTCCGACGTGTTGCAGCACCTGAATCCGAAGACGCCGGTCCTCGCCACCACAGCCACGGCGAATGAGCGAGTCACCGACGACGTCGCGCACCAGTTGGGTGAGTCAACGCTTGTACTGCGGGGGCCGTTGGCTCGGTCGAGTTTGCAGCTTGCTGTGGTTGATCGGTTGTCGCCGTTGCAGCGGTTCGCGTGGGTGGTCGATCATCTGCCGAAGCTTCCGGGCTCGGGCATCGTGTACGCGTTGACGGTTGCTGATGCGCAGCGGCTGGCCGCGACGATCCAGGAGATCCACGGTCGCGACGTACCGGTGGCGGCGTACACGGGTGGTTTGGAGGCGGGGGAGCGGGAGAGCCTCGAGGACGCACTCCGCGAGAACCGGCTGAAGGCACTGATCGCGACGTCCGCGCTCGGGATGGGGTATGACAAGCCTGATCTGGGGTTCGTCGTGCATGTCGGGTCGCCGCCGTCGCCGGTGTCGTACTACCAGCAGGTCGGTCGCGCCGGCCGTGGCATCGACCACGCCATCGTTGCCCTGCTGCCTTCTGATGCGGACTCCGGGATCTGGGACTACTTCGCGACGGCAACCATCCCTGTGCCGGAGAACGTGAATCGGCTGCTGCACGCCATGCAGGCGTACGGCCCGGATCAGCCGGCGAGTGTCCCGGCGCTCGAGGCCGAGACGGGCCTGCGCCGGACGCGGGTCGAGCTGATGCTCAAGCAGCTCGCGGTCGACGGGGTCACCGAGCGGCTCGAACGTGGGTGGATCCGGACCGGCAAGGACTGGACGTTCGATGCGGCGCACTACGACGGCATCGTTGCGGTACGGCGGCGCGAGGCCGACATCATGCGGGCCTACACTCGCGGCGAACGTTGCCTGATGCAACTACTGCAGGAGTCGCTGGACGATGCATCCGCCGAGCCGTGTGGCCGGTGTTCGGTCTGCCTCGGCGCACTGCCTGCCCCGCTGTCGGCTGCGCCTGATGCTGACACGGTCGCGACTGTCACCGGTCTGCTCCGCGGTGAGGTGCACGTCCTCGAACCGCGGAAGATGTGGCCGGGTGGCTCGTTCGGCCCACGCGGCAAGATCCCCGCGAACCTGATGGCCGACCCCGGCCGTTCGCTCATCTACGCCGATGCTCCGGAGTGGCGCGAGGTCCTCGCCGCAGCGTTCGCGGGAGGTGAGCCGCCCGCCGATGCGATCGAAGCCCTGCAGGCGGGTGCGGTCGCAGCTCTGTCCCGCTGGCGCAGCACGTGGTCCAGCCGGCCCGAGGTCGTCGTACCACTCGCCGCCGCCGGCCACACCGCGGTGATGGGCGCAGTCGCAGACCGGATCGCGACAGTCGGCCGCTTGGACCGTGCCGACCTGACCGTCGATCGCTCCGGCTACACCGACGACCTCTCCTCAGCCGACGAAGCCCGAGTCTGGCGCGACGGCCTCCAGGTCGATCCCGCAACAGCCCAGACCGTCGCGGGCAGGACGGTCCTGCTCCTGGTCGACGCCAGCTCATCCCAATGGCCAGTCACCGTCGCCGCCGCCAAACTACGTGAGGCCGGAGCGGGCGCCGTACTGCCACTGCTGCTGCACAAACGCCCGTGATCAGCTGACGAGGGCCGGGGTGGTTTCGACGAAGGACTTGAGGTCGGCGAGGAGGGCAGGCCAGCCTTCGCTGATCATTTCCCGAATGGTGCTGCCAGGCTCGAAGCCGGTGTGGGTGACGGTCAGCTTGACCTGACCGTCGACCGGCTCGAGGTCGAACGCGACCTTCGACAACGGCTCGGTGCTGATCCGCTGGAAGAGGGCGTCGTCGATCCCGGCCTCGGCGGCCCACTCGGGTGTCACGTGATGCCACGTGTAGGCGAGTCGGGTGTAGGGGTCGTGCTCGAGCACGGTCTGCCCGGGACCTGCCATCGTCGCTTTGCCCATCTTCCACACCATGTCCGAGCCTGGCTGCCAATCCGTCTCGAAGTGTTGTCCCCAGTACTGCGTGGTGAACTCGGGCTCGGTGAGCGCGCGCCACAGCCGCTCGGGCGTGGTCTTGATGTAGGTCGTGTAGACGAAGTCGTTGTCACTCATGGTTTCGGCCTCCAGAGCCGTCTTGAGGTCGGCGAACAGTTGCGCCCGCCGGCGGTCGTACCGATTGATCCAGCGGTCGGCGATGGCGTTGATCGGCTCGGCGTTCAGGTAGTGGTGTTTCTCCCGCCCGCGCCGGACCGTGCTGACGAGGTTCGCGGCCTCCAGCACCGCGAGGTGTTTGCTGACCGACTGCCGCGCCATCGACAGCCCGGCGCACAGCTCGCGCAGCGTCTGCCCGTTCTGCGCGTTGAGCGCGTCCAGCAGCTGCCGCCGGCTGGGGTCGGCCAGCGCCCGGAACACCTCGTCGTCCATCCCGCTCCGTTCCATAGGCAGCCTTCTGGCTGCCTGTCCAACATAGGCAGCCACACGGCTGCCTGTCAAGGAATCCCGTTGACGCTGCCCCGAGGATGGAGGGGTGGAATTCACGAGCCTCGGCTATCGCACCGACCTGTTCCTGCTCGGCCTCGGCGGCACCGAGCTGCACGACAAGGGCGAGTACGTCGTCGTCCGGACACCCGCCAACCCGACCTTCTGGTGGGGCAACTACCTCCTCTACCGAACGCCGTTCGGGCCGGGTGACGTGCAGCGGCGCCTGGACGAGTTCCGCAAGGAGTTTCCGGAGGCGGATCACGTGGCGATCGGCGTCGACAGCACCGACGGCGTACTCGGGGTCGACGGCGTCAAGGAAGAGCTGGTCGCGCGAAAAGCCACCGTGGACTTCAGCACGGTGATGGCCGCCAACACGGTCATCGCGCCGGCGCGGCCGAACACGACTTCGACGTACCGCTTAATCGCGACCGATGATGACTGGGCGCAGCTCGAGGCGCTGACCCTCGCGAACGCGACCATGACGGTCGACGACTCGTACGTCGAGTACACCCACCGCCGACAGCTGGCCGATCGGGTTCGGGTCGAGGCGGGGCACGGGCAGTGGTTCGGCGCGTTTGACGGCGACCGGTTGCAGGCGTCCCTCGGACTGATGTTCGACGGTGCCGGCCTGGCCAGGTTCCAGACCGTGCAAACACATCCGGACGACCGCAACCAGGGCATCGCGAGCACACTCGTGCACCACGCGTCGACGTACGGGCTGACCGAGGGCGGCGCGAAGACGCTGGTGATGGTCGCTGACCCGGACTACCTGGCGATCCGGATCTATCGCGCACTCGGTTTCAGCGACTCGGAGACCCAGTTGGGGATCTCGATCCCGCCTTCCTCCTAAGGTGGTCCCATGACGGTCGTGTTGGTGACAGGTGGGAGCCGGGGAATCGGCGCAGCGGCAGCGGTCGCATTGGCTGCCGACGGCTGGGATGTAGCTATCGGCTACCGGTCGAGGGACGACGAGGCGGCCAAGGTGGTCAAGGCGGTCGAGGACCTGGGTCGCCGCGCGATCGCCGTACAGGCTGATGTCGCCGAGCCCGAAGAGATCGAGCGCCTCTTCGACGCCGTCACCGACGGACTCGGCCCGATCGGTGCCCTGATCAACAACGCCGGCGTCATCTCGCCGTCCGGTCGCGTCGACGAGTACGACGCGGCGCGGCTCGAGAACGTGTTCCGGATCAACGCGATCAGCGCGTTCCTGGTCGCCGGTGCCGCGGTGCGCCGGATGTCCACCAAGTACGGCGGCGATGGCGGCGTGATCGTCAACGTGTCGTCACGCGCGGCCGTGCTCGGGTCGGCGGGGGAGTACGTCGACTACGCGGCCAGCAAGGCGGCCGTCGACGCCCTCACCATCGGCCTCGCGAACGAGGTGGCCAAGGAAGGTATCCGCGTGCTCGGCGTCCGCCCCGGACTGATCGAGACCGACATCCACGAGCCAGGCCGGCTGGACCGTCTCGGTACGACGCCGCCCCTCGGCAGACCTGGTAGGCCCGAGGAGGTGGCCGAGCTGATCACCTTCCTCGCCTCGGACCGGTCGTCGTACATGACCGGCACCACCCTCGACGTCTCGGGCGGCCGCTGACGATGGGACTCCGGCCGGTCGATCTGGCGCGGCGGGCGGGCGTGTCGACCCAGCTGATCCGCAACTACGAGGCAGACGGGATCCTGCCGCCGGCTCCCCGCACGGACAGCGGCTATCGCCAGTACGGCGAGGAACACGTGTCCGCGCTGCTCACGTATCGCGCACTGGCCCCGGGGTTCGGCGCCGAGACCGCGCGCCACATCATGCAGGCGGTCCATGCGGACGACGAGGAATCGGCGTACCGGCTGGTCGACCAAGCACATGCCGGGCTCTACGAACAGCGCCTCGCGACCGACGCGGCCAGCGAAGCGCTCGGTGCGGCAGCGGCCGAGTTCCGGGACGAACCGGCGCCGACCGGCCCGGCCTTGCTGGTTGGCGAATTGGCTCATCGCCTCGGCGTCCGGACGTCTGCCCTGCGTGTCTGGGAGGCGGCCGGTC
Organism: Kribbella albertanoniae; assembly: GCF_004348455.1. Classification (GTDB taxonomy): domain Bacteria; phylum Actinomycetota; class Actinomycetes; order Propionibacteriales; family Kribbellaceae; genus Kribbella; species Kribbella albertanoniae. Next base: position 16,817 of record NZ_SMKA01000151.1, on the reverse strand, counting down.
TGCTGCTGCCGACCCGTGAGCGGATCACGAAGTACCGCCGGTACGAGCCTGAGCAGATCCGCGACGCCCGCATCATCCACATGCTCCGCCAGGGCCGCTACTCGTTCGACCAGATCCGGCCCGTCCTCGACGGCCTCCGCCAGACCGGCAGCACCGAGGCCCTGCGGGACGCGATCGCCGAACGACGGGCCGCACACGACCGCATCACCAAAGCGATGCTGTACGGCGCTGGTCTGCTCCACCAGTTGGTCGAGGAGAAGCGCGCTACTGCGGAACGGCGAGCTGGGTCGGTTCCGACCGCCCTCTGACCGTCACCCGATCCCCGGGGCGCCAATGCGTACCCTCGGTCGGCCCCGCCGAGTCGACCGTCGACATCGACGCGATCAACCGCTCCGGAATGTTCTTGGCCAGCTCGCTCAACCGGGCCGCCTCGTTCACCGGATCACCGATCACCGTGTACTCGAGCCGCCGTACGTCGCCGACCGTTCCGGCCACCACGATCCCGGCCGTCACCCCGATCCCGGCCGTTGCCTCCGGCAACTCTTCGGTCAGCCGGCGGCTGAGTGCTCGCCCAGCCCGCAGCGCTGCCCCGGCCGGATCGATCAGCTCGGCCGGTGCCCCGAAGATCGCCAGCGAGGCGTCACCGGCGAACTTGTTCACGAACCCGCCCTCACGCACCACCTCGTCGACGACGATCGCGAAGAAGCGATTCAGCAACTGGACCACCTCGGTCGGCGGCCGGTTCGCCGCAAGTTTCGTGGAGCCGACCAGGTCGACGAACAACACGGCCACGAACCGCTCTTCGCCACCCAACTGGTCACTGGTCAAGGCTTCCCGGACCACCTCAGGGCCGACGTACCGGCCGAAGATGTCACGGATCCGCTCCCGCTCGCGCAGGCCGGCGGCCATCCGGTTGAACCCGGCCTGCAGCGAGCCGAGCTCGGTCCCGTCGAAGACGGGGATCCGGATGTTCAGCTCGCCCTCGCCGATCAGCGTCAGCGCATCCCGCACCGATCGGACCGGGGCGACCACGGACTTGGCCGACAACAGGATCAGCAGCCAGCCCATGCCGAGGGCGATGAGGCCGAGGGCAAGGATCATCACCGAGAGCCGGGTGGCGGAGACCTGACCGTCGATCAGTGCGAGGATCGCGGCCAGCATCAGCCCGGCGATGGGCGTGGCCGAGCCGGCCGCCCAGAAGACCACCGTGCGCGCTTTGAGGCCGAAGGCAAGCAGCCGGCGCGGGGGAGCGGAGTCGGCCAGCGCCTTCGCCGCGACCGGGCGGAGCGCGAACTCGGTCAGCAGATACGAAACCGCACAGGTCACGATCATGCCGTCGAAGATCGTCACTGCGACCCGCAGCGCGTTCTCCGGCTGCAGCACGAGCGTGGCCGCGGTGAACCCGACGACGGCGATCATCCACAGCAGGACCTCGATCAGGGTCAGGCGCAGCGGCAGCCGGAGGGTGGCGATCTGCTCCTTCCGCGTGGCCGGACGATCCTCGTCCACCCAGGCGGTACGCCGTACCGTCGACCGCGTGCTCCACGCGCAACCGATCAGTACGGCGACCAGGAAGTACGACGGCACGAAGATCGCCTCGAACCGCAGCAGCTCGTCGTTCAGCGCGGGACCGGGCAGGACGAAGACGGCCAGCGCATAGACCACGGCCGCGCCGATCAGGTTGGTGCCGATCGAGAACGTTGTCATCAGCACCCGGAGCCGGAGCCGCAGCATCCGGTTGCTCTGGTCGGCCGGTCCGAGCAGCCAGGATCCGAACGGCCGCCGTTTCAGGACCAGCTCGGCATCACCGTGCGATGTCATGATCACAGTTTGCGCCGGTCGTTGCAGGTTGATGCAACAGGCCCCGCCGTTGAGCGGGGATGACACCGGGTATTTGGCACGGTGGTGCTGGTGGCTCAGATCGGCCGCCTGAGACACCGCCGCTGTGGGTAATGTTCCCCGGACGCACTCATTCGGGAGCACTCCGTGACGCACGATCGCCACTCTTACGCCGAACCGCTGCTGGTTCGGACCACCCATCTCGAGCTCGACCTCGAGCTGGATTTCACCGCGAAGGTGCTCACCGGCACCGCCACGCACACGCTGGACTGGACCGGGTCGAGTGACCGCCTGATCCTGGACACGCGTGACCTGACCGTGCTCGCGGTCGAGGGCCAGACCGTCGACACCGAAACGGCCGACGGCTGGGAGCCGCTCGAGTACAGCCTCGCGGTGCCGGACAAGGAGCTGGGGTCCGCGCTGACGATCCGGACCGCGCGCCAGGAGCGGATCCGGGTCAGCTACCGGACGGCGCCGACCGCGACCGGGCTGCAGTGGCTGGAGCCGTCGATGACGGCCGGTGGCGTGATGCCGTTCATGTTCAGCCAGTCGCAGGCGATCCACGCGCGTAGCTGGGTGCCGGTGCAGGACACTCCCGGAGTGCGGTTCAGTTACTCCGCGCATGTGACCGCGCCGCCCGAGCTGATGGTGCTGATGAGCGCCGACAACGGCACCACCTCCCGCCGTACCGGCTCGTACGACGTGGTGATGCCTGAGCCGATCCCGTCGTACCTGCTGGCGATCGCTGCCGGTGATCTCGTCTTCGAGCCGCTCGGTGAGCGCTCCGGCGTCTGGGCCGAGCCGGCGATGGCCGGCCGGGCGGCGCAGGAGTTCGCCGACACCGAAGAGATGATGAGGGTCACCGAGGCACTCTTCGGCCCGTACCGCTGGGGCCGCTACGACATCCTCGTGCTCCCGCCGTCCTTCCCGTACGGCGGGATGGAGAACCCGCGGATGACGTTCGCGACCCCGACCGTCGTGATCGGCGACAAGTCGCTGGTCAGCGTCGTCGCGCACGAACTCGCGCACAGCTGGTCCGGCAACCTGGTCACCCAGGACAGCTGGGACGACATCTGGCTGAACGAGGGCTTCACCGCGTACGTCGAGAACCGGATCGTCGAGGCGGTCTACGGGACCGAGTTCGCGGTGATGGAGACGGCGATCAAGCAGCACGCCACCGTGGTGAAACTCGATCCGCTCACCCCGGCCGAGCTCGCGGTTGAGCTGCCTGGGCTGAACCACCGCTCCGAGTATCACGGCACCACGGCGCTCGGGCCGCTCAAGGGCACCTGGTTCCTGGCGTGGCTGGAGGAGCGGTTCTCGCGGGACGTGTTCGATGCGTTCATCCGCGGGTACTTCGACCGGTTCGCCTTCCGCAGCATCAACTCCGACGACTTCGTCGGCCACCTGGAGAAGCACCTGCTCGACGCGCACCCCGGGGTCGTCACCGACGCCGAGCTGTCCGCGTGGCTCGAGCAGCCCGGCATCCCCGCCTTCGCGGAGCGTGCCGTCTCCGCCCGCTTCCAGATCGTCGACGAGGCCCGCACCCAGTGGTTCGCCTCCGGTGAGCTCCCGGCCGGCGCCGAGAACTGGACCACCCAGGAGTGGCTCCGCTTCCTCGACGCTGCCCCCGACATGCTCAGCCCCAACCAGCTCCAGCAACTCGACCGAGCCTTCGGCCTCACTGGCACCGCCAACGGCGAGATCGCCCGCCGCTGGTACCAGATCGTCGCCGCCAGCAGCTACGAACCCGCCTACGCCGAGCTGGCCGCCTTCCTCACCGAGGTCGGCCGGATGAAGCTCGTCCTCCCCGTCTACCGAGCCCTGGCCGGCAGCGACCGAGCCTTCGCCTCCGAAGTCTTCGCCAAGGCCCGCCCCGGCTACCACCCCATCACCACCGCCGCAGTCCAAAAAATCCTCGGCCAGTGAGCTGTCCGGTAGCCTGATGCAGTCCTGTTGTACGTCGATGGCCCGGGCGCGCCGCTAAGCGTCTTGCTGATGATCAATTGTGGTTGCGGGAGGGTTGCTCCCGCTGAGGGATGAGCGGGATTCGGGTGCGGAGCCCGAGGGAGTTGCGGGGGCAGCGTCGGCGGCGGGCTCATGGGTGCTGGGACCACTTGGTGGTTGCGGTGCTGTGGCCGATGCACGAGGCAAATCTGGGCACGCTGCTGCGGACGTGTGATGCGGTCGGTGCGTGTCTGGCGGTGCCGCGGTTGCCGTGGGTGCCGGAGGCGCTTGCCCGGGGCAACACGTTGCGGACGCGGTCGTGTGTGCACTGGACCGGGCATGACCCGGTGCGCTGGCTGATCGATCAGAAGAGCCGGCCCGAGACGACGGTGGTCGGGGTCGAGCTGGCCGACGAGTCGGTGCGGCTCGGGGATCTGAAGTCCGCGCGGAACCGGACGATCGCCGTACTGGGGCATGAGCGGACTGGCATTCCACCTGAGGCCGTGGATCAGCTGGATGTCGTGGTGGAGATACCGATGGTCGGGACCGGCTCGAGTCTCAATGTTGCGGTTGCGGGCTCGCTGGTGCTGTATCGGCTGGCTGGGCTGATGTGAGGTCGAGCAGGCAGCGGTGGACGGTGTGGGTGGGGACATAGCCGAGGGCGGCGTTGAGGTGGCGCATGGCGACGTTGGTGTCGACGGTGTCGGTCAGCAGACCGCCCAGGTCGGGGAAGGCAGTCCGCACCCAGCGGATCTGCTCGGACTTGAGACACCGGGCCAGGCCGCGGCCGCGGTGAGCGGGCAGGACGGCGGTGCCGTAGTTCTGGGCATCGCCCTTCCCATCACCCGGTACGACGAGTTCGGTGAACGCGACCACCTCCCCGCTGGCCTCCTCAACCACCGCCACCGTCATCAGGTGCTCGCCCCGCTGCGCAATCAGCTCAGCGGCCTGCCGGGTCCGAGCCGCATCCCACCGGTCAGTCCCGTAGTCGATCGCGCCGGTCGGCGCATCGTCCATCCCGCGCCGGGCGTCGGTGAAACTGTGCAGCAGCTCATCCGGTACGACGCCCTGCCACGTCACCACGCGGTAGCCGGCAGGCGGGTCCACTGCCGGTACGTCGGCCGCGAGGTCGAGCCGGGCGAAGATCAGCGTCACCCCAACCGTGAACCCGTGGTGCACGAGGAACTCGTACGGCGGCTGGTTCGCCCCAACGTCCGCCACGACCATCCGGGCGTTCTGATCGCGGGCAGCGGCGAGAGCGGCGTACAGGAGCTGGCTGCCGACACCGCGGCGGCGTTCGGCCGGGTGCACGGTGATCTCGAGTTCGGCCAGATGCGCCATCGACTCGCGGCTGTGCAGCCGGAGGAACGCGGAACCGACCGGGTGGCCGGCGGCGTCGGAGGCGAGCCAGGCGATCCGGCGGCTGAACGGCCGGAAGTCCGGATCGGTCAGGGGAGTCAGTTTGATGGTCAAACCGGCACCATAGCCGCCGAGTGGGCCACGTGCTCTGGCACTCCGAATGGGCTACGGTGCTGCGAAGCTGACCGGGGTGAGGAGCACGGGGTGACAGAGCTGACTGCGGACGCGATCCGGACGATCGGGGCCGACCACATCGCACTACGCGAGCAGGTGCTGGCGGAGCTGCGGCGGCGGATCGTCGACGGCGACTACGCGCAGGGCGAGCGCCTGACCGAGACGCGGCTGGCCGACGACTTCGGAGTCTCCCGCAACCCGGTTCGCGAGGCGCTGCGGGTGGTCGAGGCCGAGGGCTTCGTCCAGATCCTGCCCCGGCGCGGTGCCGTCGTTGCCACCCTCGACGAGACCGCGGTCCGCGATCTGTTCTCGGTCCGCGAGCAGCTCGAGACGCTCGCCGCCGGCCTGGCCGCCGAGCGTGCCAGCCAGGAGGACATCGCGCGGCTGCGCCAGCTGTGCGACGACGCCCGGACCGCCACCGAGGCGCAGGACTTCGGTCGCGTCGCCGAGCTGAACAGCGACTTCCACCGCGCCGTGATCGAGGTCAGCGGCAACCGCTGGCTGCACTCGATCTCGGCCGCGATGTATCACCACGTCCACTGGGTCTTCCGCGTAGGCGCCGCCCAACGCGCCCCACACTCCTCCGAAGAACACGTCCGCCTAGTCGACGCCATCGCCGCCGGCGACGCCCCCGCAGCCACCACCGCAGCCCGCCTCCACGTAGAAGCCGCCTCCCGAGCCGCCCTCGGCCACCGCCCCACCGGCACCCCGCTGCCCGCCCAGGAAATTTCAGCGGATAACCCCTGAATGTGCCCCTTCTCCCCTCAAAAATCGGGCAGAGAAGGGTCCACTTGAACGGATATCCGGTCAAATGCGCGACCCGTGACTCGGGCGTGGGAGGGGCCGGCGCGTGATCGAGTGTCGGTCAGCGGCCGACGGCGTAGCCCTGCATGCCGCGGGGGTTGGCGGCGGCGGAGAGGAGACCGTCGGGGTCTCGGCGTACGGCGCACAGCCGGCCGAGGCTCCACGGATCGGACTCGGTCACCACGTGCCCGCGTCGTACCAGGTCGTCCCGGATCGCGGCGCCCAGCCGGCTCTCCAGCACCAGCCCACCGGGCTCGTTCTCCCGCGGGTAGAACGACGACGGGAACCCGGTCGTGTGCCAGGCCGGCGCGTCGATCGCCTCCTGCAGGTCCATCCCGCCACCCAGATGCCGCAACAGGAACAGCAGTTGCCACTGATCCTGCTGATCCCCACCAGGCGAACCACAGGCTACGACCGGCCGACCGTCCCGCAGTACAAGGGTCGGCGTCAGTGTCGTCCGCGGACGCTTGCCCGGAGCAAGCGACGCCGGCAGCCCTTCCTCCAGCCAGAACATCTGCGCCCGGCTGCCGAGGCAGAACCCCAGCTCGGGAATCGTCGGCGACGACTGCAACCAGCCACCGCTCGGCGTCGCCGAAATGATGTTGCCCCAGCGATCCACCACATCCACATGACACGTGTCGCCGCGCGTGACCCCATCGCGCGCAACCGTCGGCTCCCCGACACTCGCATCCGTCTGATGGTTGCCCGCAGCAAGCGATTGCAGTCGCGGCGCGCGCCCGTCAGGCGACCCCGGCCGCAGCTCGAACGTCGCCTCGGAGCCAACCAGTCGCGCCCGCTCAGCGGCGTACCCGGGGGAGAGCAACGACTTCAGCGGTACGTCGACATCGCCGTACCAGGCCTCGCGGTCCGCATACGACAGCTTCATCACCTCGACTGTCGTGTGCACGCCCTCGGCGCTGGCCAGGTCGACGTCACCGAGTTCAGCCAGTACGGCGAGGGACTGCAGCAGCGCGGGTCCTTGCCCCCAGGCGCCGGTCTTCGCCACCGTGTGCCCGTTCCAGTCGAGCGTGGTCGCGTCTTCCCAGCTCGCCGAGAACGCGGCCAGGTCATCGCCGGTGATCAGCCCAGCGTGGTCCGAGCCGCTCGAATCGCGATGCGGCAACCGCGAGAACCCGTCGATGGCCTCGGCGACGAACCCTTCCCGCCAGGCCTTCCGCGCCTGCTCGACCTGCTCGACCCGATCCGCCCCGGCCGTCTCACCCTCGACCACGAGCCGTTCCAGCGTCGCGGCGTACGCCTCGTTCCGGAACATCCCGGTCGGCGGGCCGTCCTGCAGCCATAGTGCCGCCGACGTCGGCCAGTGCTCCTTGAACAGGTCCTGCACCGTCGCCACCGTGTCGGTCACCCGCGGTACCAACGGATGCCCGTTGCGCGCATAGTCGATGGCCGGTTCCAGTACGACGCGCAGCGGCAGCGTGCCGTGATCCCGCAGCAGGAGCAACCACGCGTCGACCGCACCCGGCACAGTCGCGGCCAGCGGTCCTGATCCCGGTACCAGATCGAGCCCCAGCGACCGGTAGTGCTCAATGGTCGCCCCGGCTGGCGCAACGCCCTGACCACACAGCACCCGTGGCGTCGGGTCCTCCGCGGTCGCCACGATCGCCGGTACCTCGCCACCAGGTCCGTTCAGATGCGGTTCCACCACATGCAGCACGAACCCCGCGGTCGCTGCCGCGTCGAACGCGTTCCCGCCGAGCTCCAGCATCCGCATCGCCGACTGCGACGCGAGCCAGTGCGTCGACGAGACCATGCCGAACGTGCCGCGCAACGTCGGTCGGGTGGTGAACGTCATCGAGCCACTCCTTCTGCTGTTCGTACGTCGGGTCCGGTTCCGTCGTCGGCGACCAGATGACAAGCCACCTGGTGCCCACCGGATCCGATCACGCGAGCCTCCGGCACAATCGTCCGGCACCGATCGACCGCCACCGGACACCGGGTATGGAACCGGCAGCCATCCGGCGGATCGATCGCCGACGGCAGGTCATCGCCCAGCAACACCGGCTTACGCTCCCGCTGCGCCACCGGATCCGGCACGGGCGCGGCCGACAACAACGCCTGGGTGTACGGATGCGCCGGCGTACCGAAGATGCGTGCGCGCGGCCCCTGCTCGACCAGCTGACCCAGATACATCACCGCGACCTCATCAGCGAGGTACTCAACCGCCGACAGGTCATGCGTGATGAACAAGCAAGCGAACCCGAGATCCCGCTGCAGGTCAGCCAGCAGATTCAGTACGGCGGCCTGGACGGAAACATCAAGTGCACTCGTCGGCTCGTCCGCCACCAGCAGCCGTGGCTTCGAGATGAGCGCCCGGGCGATGCTGACCCGCTGGCGCTGCCCACCCGACAGCTCATGCGGTGCGCGCTGGGCGACCTCAGGGCGCAGCCCGACTCGCCGCAGCGACTCAGAGACCTGCCCTGCGATGTCTTTCCGCCGCATCAGCCGCAGTGGCTCGCCAACGATGTCTCCGACCGACAGCCGTGGGTCCAGCGACCCCGCTGGGTCCTGGAACACGATGGAGACATCCCGCCGATGCTCGCGCAGTTGGCGCCGATTGAGGTGTGTGATGTCGGCACCTGCGAGTCTGACCGTGCCACCGGTCGGCTCGAGCAGTCTGACGATGCAGCGGCCGACAGTGGACTTCCCAGAGCCGCTCTCACCGACCAGTGCGACGACAGCGCCTTCACGGATCCGCAGCGTCACCCCATCGACCGCACGGACCGGACCGAAGTGCATGACGAGGTCCTCGACCTCTAGTGCATTCATGACACCCCCACTGGGTTCCAGCATGCCAGTCCGTGGTCACTGCGCGTCAGTTGCGGCTGAGACGTCGTACAGGTGTCGACTGCTTGGCCGCAGCGGTCAGCGAAGGTGCAGGCGTCCGGTTGTACGGACAGCGTCGGCACCAGCCCCGGGATCTCATCCAGCCGGTGCGTGTCCGCGTGCCGGCCAGCGGCGGGGGAGGCGCCCAGCAGACCGGTCGTGTACGGATGCTGCGGGTGCGCGAACAGTTCGTGGACCTCGGCCGTCTCGACGACGCGACCGGCGTACATGACCGCGACCCGATCCGCGAGATCGGCCACCACGCCGAGGTCGTGCGTGATCAGCACGATGCTCGTCCCGAGCCGCTCGCGTAGACCCCGCAGTACGTCGAGGATGCCCGCCTGGATCGTCACGTCGAGCGCGGTGGTCGGCTCGTCGGCGATCAGCACCTTCGGATCGCAGGCGACCGCCATGGCAATCATCACGCGCTGACGCATCCCGCCCGACAGCTGATGCGGATAGTCGTCGACCCGCCGCTCGGCCGATGGGATCCCGACCAGCTTCAGCAGTTCGATCGACCTCGCGCGGGCCGCCTGCCGACTGGCCCCCAGGTGCGTGCGGAGCACCTCGCCGATCTGAGAGCCGACCGTGAAGACGGGGTTCAGCGACGTCATCGGCTCCTGGAAGATGTACGCGATCTCGCGGCCCCGGATCGACCGCAGCGTGCGCTTGTCGGCGCCGATCAGCTCAACCCCGTCGAGCCGGACCGAACCGTCGACCCGCGCCGACCGGGGGAGCAGCCCGGCCAGACTCATCGCCGTCACACTCTTCCCGCACCCGGACTCACCCACGATCGCGAGCACCTCGGACGCGCCGACCTCGAGCGAAACCCGGTCGACCGCCGACAGTGAGCCGTCTTCCGTGCGGAAGGAGACGGACAGATCGCGGACCTCCAGCACGCTGCTCATCGGCGACTCGCCTTCGGGTCGAGGGCATCGCGCAGGCTGTCGCCGACGATGTTGAACGCCAGCGTCAGCAGCATGATCGCCAGCCCCGGCATCACCGCCGCCCACGGCGCCCGCGCGGCGAACTGCTGCGCATCGGACAACATCGTGCCCAGGCTCGGCGCGGGCGGTTGGATCCCCAGCCCGAGGAACGACAGCACCGCCTCACCCAGGATCGCGGCCGGAATCGCAACCGTCGCCTGGACGATGATCACCGACGCAGCGTTCGGCAGGATGTGCCGCCCGAGTACCCAGGCATCACTCGCGCCCTCGACGATCGCCGCCGCCACGAAGTCCAGCGACTTCAGCCGCAACGTCTCCGACCGGACGATCCGGATCACCCCAGGAATCTGCGCGATCCCGATCGCGATCGCCGCGTTGCCCAGACTCGCGCCGCGGATCGCGGCCAGCCCGACTGCGAGGATCAGGAACGGGAACGCCAGCACCAGGTCGGTCAGCCGCGAGATCAGTGCGTCGATCGCGCGGAAGTACCCAGCCATCAACCCGAGCGGTACGCCGATCACCAGCGAGGTCGCGACCGCGAGCAGCCCGACATGCAGCGACGCCCGCAGTCCGAACATGATCCGCGAGAGCACGTCCCGGCCGAGATCATCGGTCCCGAGCAGATGCCCCGCCGTACCGGGTGGTGCGAAGGCTTGGTCCAGTTGGGTCTGTGTCGGTTCGTGGGGCGCGAGCACGTTGGCGAAGACGGCCAGGACGATCGCGAGCACGAGCACCACGAGGCCGGTGATCGCGAGCGGGTTGCGCAGGATCCGGCGGGCGATCTTCCGTCGATTGGTGCGGATCGGTACGGCGACTGTCGTCATGACTCACCCCGCACCCGGATGCGCGGATCGATGACGGAGTACAGCAGGTCGACGAGCAGATTGATCACGATGTACGCCGTCGCCGTCACCAGCACGACCGCCTGGATCACCGGGTAGTCGCGCTGGAACACGGCATCGACCGTCAGCTTCCCGAACCCCGGCAGCGCGAAGATCCGCTCGGTCACCACCGCACCCGAGATCAGCGCACCGAGCTGCAGACCAACGATCGTGACGACCACGATCAGGCTGTTCCGCAGTGCATGCCGGCCGATCACCGCGCGCGGGGACAGCCCCTTGGCCTCCGCGGTCCGGATGTAGTCAGCGGACAACGCATCCAGCATCGAGGACCGGGTCTGCCGCATGATCACCGCGGCCAGACCGGTACCGAGGATCATCGCCGGCAGGACGAGGTGATGGAGATTGGCCACCGGGTTGGTGAAGAACGGCACGAAGCCGGACGCCGGAAAGAGGCCGAGGGCAACGGACAGGTAGAGGATCGCCATCAGCCCGAGCCAGAAGTTCGGCACCGACAGCCCGAGCAGAGCGAGCGCGTTCGCAGCCCACTCGGCCGGACGACCACGCCGTACGGCGGCAATCACGCCAGCGCCGACGCCGATCACACCGGCCACGAGAATCGCCAGCACCGACAGCTCGATCGTCACCGGTAACGCACCGGCGATCATCCCGTTGACCGGCTCACCAGTCCGGATCGACTGTCCGAGATCACCACGCGCCGCATGACTCACGAACTGCCAGAACTGCACGAGCCACGAATCGTCCAGCCCGTACTGCTCGCGGATCGCCCGCAGCGACTCCGGATCCCGATCCTCACCGGCCAACGCGAGCGCCGGATCACCCGGCAGCGCGCGGACCCCGGCGAACACCACGATCGTTGCCAGGATCAACGTCACTGCCGACTGCCACAGCCGGTGGAGGAGATAGCGGCTCACTTGGCGAACCCCGCGAAGGCGGTCCGGATCACCCCGTCCGGGTAGGTCTGCACGCCGAGCAGCTTCTTCGAGACGCCGGTCAGGTTGCGTTGCCGGTAGAGGTAGATCAGCGGTTCGTCCTGCTGCAGCTTCTTGACGACGTCGCCGTACAGCTTGATCCGTTGCGCCTTGTCGGTCGACTGGCGCGCGTCGGTGAGCAGCTTGTCGAGCTCGGGGCTGCTGTAACCGGCGACGTTCTGGCTGCCCGTCGTACCGACGAAGTTGAAGATGTTCGCGTCCGGATCGACCCGGCCGGACCACCCGAGCTGCAGGATCTCGAAGTCACCGCGATCCTGCTGATCGAGCAGCGAGGCGTACTCGACCGGCTTGATCACCAGCTCGAATCCACCGTCCTTCACCATCGCCTGCAGAGCCTGCGCGAGCCGCAGACTGTCGGGGTTGTTCGACGTGATCATCGAGACCTTGTATGGCGTACTCACGCCGGCCGCGGCGAGCAGTTCCTTCGCCTTGGCCGGGTCGTGCGCCGGGCACACCTGGGCCGCCTCGGAAGTGAACTCGCTCTTCGGTGAGACCGGCGAACACGCGACGGTGTTGAGCCCGTTGAAGATCGACTTCACCAGCGCCGCGCGGTCGATCGACAGATCAAGTGCCTGCCGGACGCGCGGATCCTTCGCGATCGGGGTATCGAGCTGCTTGAGTGGATTGCCGACGCCGTTCGCATTGGCGATGTTGATCGTCACGCCCTGGTAGCCGAGGGACTGCGACTGCAGCACGCTGATCGTGCTGTCCTTCTGCAGCGAGGGTGCGTCCTGGCTGGAGAGCGAGTCCGCGACCTGTGCGTCACCGGCCTTCAGATTGGCCGAGCGGATACTCGAATCGGTGATGATCCGGTACTCGATCGCATCCAGGTGCACCTTGGCAGCGTCGTAGTACTGCGGATCCTTGACGACCTTGATCGAGTTCTGCGCGACCCGATTAGCGAACTTGAACGGGCCGACACAGACCGGCGCGCCGGAGAAGTTCGCGCCGAGCTTGCTGACCGCGGCCGGGCTGAGCACCATGCCGGCCCGATCGGCCAGCGCAGCGGTCAGTGGGGCGAACGGCTTGGACAGCTTGATCAGAACAGTGTTCGGATCGGGTGTCTCGACCGCGCTGATCGGGCCGAGCTCGCTCTTGCGTGCCGAACCCGCCAACGTCAGATGACGCTCGATCGTCGTCTTCACGGCCGCCGAATCGAAGGTGCCGCCGTCGGCGAACTTCACGCCCTGACGGAGCGGGATGGTCAGGCTGAGCCCGTCCGGCGCGATCGTCGGCAGCGCGGTCGCCAGCTGCGGGACGACCTTCGCATCCGGACCGAGGTCGTACAGCTTCTCGCACATCGTGTGGAAGACGTACCGCGAGTACAGGCTGCGCGACAGCGTCGGATCGAGCTTGTCGGGATCCGCGGACAACGCGACCGTCAGCGTCCCGCCGGCCTTCACCTGCGCCGGATCGGCGGGCTCGCCGAAGACATCGCTCTGGCTGTCCGAAGCCGTCGGCCCGTCGGCGGCCGGCTGCACCGGAGAGCAGCCGGCCGCGACGAGCAGAACGGCGGTCACGAAAACGAGTCGAGGAGTCACCACATGCTCCCTGCGTAGGCGGTTCCCCGACTGTTTCATGTATACAAGCTGCCTGCGCAAGGGATTGGGCGAGTTTCTTTCGAACCTTTTCCGGTTCTCGTCAGCCTTCGACGGGATACGACAACGGCCCGGCCGGTACGGCGCGATCACCGAGCGCGAGCGCCATCAGATTCGGCCCGTCGTACTGCGGATGCCGGATCCCGAACTCGGTCGCCTGCCGGAACCCGAACCGCGGGTAGTACGTGTCATGCCCCAGCACCACCACCGCCGGTTCAGCACGCTCCAGACCGAGCGCGAGCACCGCCCGTACCGCGGCGTCACCGGCCCCTTGCCGCTGGTGTTCCGGCATGACCGCCACCGGTCCGAGCGAGAGCACGGGCGTGGATCCGACGTCGGCGAGCGTCAACAATGCGTAGGCGATCGGCCGCTCATCAGCAGTCGCCACGCAGGCCAGATCGGGAAGCCAGGCCTTGGGTTCGTTGCGCAGCGCATCGAGATAGTCGACCTCGTACTGCCGGCCGAATGCTTCCCGGGTGATGTCGCGCAGTACCTGTTCGTCGGCAGACGTGGCGACACGGGTGTTCCAAGAAATGGACAACGGAGAGTACCTCTCAGAGAGAAGGGGTGAGTTGAGTGACCGTCTGGCCGTCGCAGCACGCGACAGCGCCGGTTCGCGCGGTCATCAACCCACCTCCTCGATCTCCGAAGTTGGCCCGACCCTAGCTGCTGGCTAGCGGCCGTTGCCAGGGATTTTCGTCAGCAGTCCAGCTGCCAGGTGTCGGCCTTCAGCAGGTCGACCGAACCGGTCGGCGTCGTCGCGGTGACAGTCAGACCCTCGCCACCCAGTACGACGTCGGTGTGGACGGACGAGTTGTTCAGCCCACGCGCGTAACGCTCATCAGCGGTGAGCTCGGTACCGCCGTCGAGAGCGAACGGGAAGCTCTGCCCCCAGGCGATGTGGCTGCCGGCGTTCTCATCGAACAAGGTGTTGTGGAAGACAACATTCGCCTGCGCCACCCGCGACTCCTGGTCGACCAGCGCCACCTCACCCAGACTGCGTGCACCCGGATCGGTATCGAGCTGAGCCCGCACCAACTCCACCCCGCTGGTGGCCTCGACATCCGTGATCCTGCCGCCCGCGAAGGTGAGCACCAGCCCCTCCACGAGTTGCCCGGCGATCACCACCGGCCTGGTCAGCCGGACCACGCCGTCCGCGCGAGTCCGGTCGGGACTGGTGAAGACCTCCTCGGTCGGGATGTTCGGCAGGTACGTGACACCGGCCGGATCGACCACCGAACCCCCGGTCCACCGACAGCCGTCAAGCAATCCGACAGTGAGGTCGGTGCCCTCGCCGACGTACCGGAGTTCGCTGATCTGCAACGCGTCCAGCGCAGCACACCTCGCTGCGAGGGCGCTTGATCGCTCCCGCCACGCACGGACCGGATCGGCCTCGTCGAGACGCATCGCCCGGGCAACGACATCCCAGAGCCGGTCGACATCAGGCTCGCCGAACACCTGGGTGGCCCAGCCAGCGTTCGGCGCGGCCACAACCGTCCACCGCCACCGCCCGCTCATCACCGCCTGCTGGCTGGCGATCCGCTCCCGCGCCCGTACGGCGGCAACCCGCGCGGGGTCGATCCCGGCGTACAGGTTCGGATCCGTCGTGCCGACGAGGGTGATCCACGCGATGCCTTCGTCGGTCCAAGCGCGCGTGCGTTCCAACGCCCACGGGCGGTCGGCCGTCAGCGTCGTCAGGTCGCTGTGCAGAAGGTCGGATCGGCGGGTGATGGCGTCGGACCACTGCACGTCGACCCAGCTCGCCCCGGCCGCATAGGCGCGCTCGACCACCACCCGTGCCACCTCGGCCTGGGCTAGGTCGGCATTGATCACCACGCCCTGCCCCGGCTGCACGTTCACGCCGACCCGCACGACCAGGTCGGCGAATCGCTCCAGCAGTTCGTCTTTCATCCCAGCCCCTTGGTCAGCCATTCACGATAGGGTGAACATTGACAGATGGGTGAATATCACACAAGCCACTTTGAGGAGCCGGTGATGCAGAGTCCCGACGAGCCGCGTTCGGTGCGGGTGATCACCGATGTCGAGACGATGCGTGCCCTGTCAGACCCGACGCGGGTGGCGATCTTGCGGCTCCTGATGACCGGCGACCGCTCGGCGCCGCCCGTGCTGTCGGCCAAGGAGATCGCGGCGGCACTCCGCGAACCGCAGACGAAGCTCTATCGCCACCTCAAACAACTCGAGTCGGCCGGCCTGATCGACGTGGCCGAGACCCGGCTGGTCTCCGGCATCCAGGAGCAGCGCTACCGAACCGCCCAACTGGACTTCACCATCAGCCGCGACCTGGTCACCAACGATGGGTCGACCGAGTTCGCGGACACCCTCACGGCCCTGTTCAGCGAGTTCCGCACCGAGCTCCTCTCGAACCTCACCGCAGGCCGGGTGCCGGTCGGCTCTGCGGCGGAGACCCCGCTCGGCCTGGTCGTCAGCCGCGGCATGGTCACCAGGGTGAGCCCCGCCCGCGCCGCCGAATTTCGCCGCCGCCTGGTCGACCTCCACGCCGAGTTCGACGCCCTGCAAGACGATTCCCCCGACGGCATCCCCGTCCACCTGCTCCTAGGCTGGTACGCCGTCACCGACCCCGGCAATGGCTGGTCGGCGGCCGGCAGTTGACTCTCGGGTTACCCGAGATTGGACAGTGGTTTGTGTGAGAAACGACGAGTTGGTTCCGATCGGTCACTTCGCACGGCTGAGTGGCTTGTCGATTCATGCGTTGCGGCACTACGACGACGTCGGCCTGCTAACTCCGGCCGACGTCGACCCGATATCGGGGTACCGGCGCTACCGCCGCGACCAGGTTCGCCTGGCACGGTTGATCCGTGCCCTGCGATGGGTGGATCTGCCGGTCGAGGAGCTCCGCAGCGTGCTCGCCACGACCGACGAGGACGCCGTCCGCGACGTGCTCGAACAGCATCGGTCTCGCCTCGAACGACGGCGTGACCTGCTGACGGACCAGCTCGGCGACCTTGACCGCTTCACCACGAAAGGACTCAACATGCCTACTGCCAAGACCGGCGCCCGTCCAGTCCAACTCAAGATCGCAGTGGACGACCTGCCCACGGCGATCGCCTTCTACGAGAAGGCATTCGGCTTCCAGTACGACGTCACCCGGCGTACCCACGACGGCGACTACTCGTCCTTCATGTTCGGAACCTACGGGGACGCCGGATTCTTCATGCTGCACCTGCTCGACGATCCCGACGACACCGATCGGCCCGGGCCAACCACCTTCGGCCTGCTCGTGGACGACCTCGACGCCGACCACACCCGCGTGCTGAACGCCGGCGCAACCGAAGTGGTCGCACCACGCGACGCCGAAGGAATGCCGCGCTGCTCAGCGGTGAAGGACCCGAGCAACAACTGGATCTGGCTCTACCAGGCCTGACCGACCTGGGATTGCCCCTGTCCGTCGAACCGGGGCAGTCGGGGCGGGGC
>NZ_SMKA01000150.1 GCF_004348455.1 Kribbella albertanoniae | reverse complement strand
GCCGCCCCGTGCCCAACGCCGTACCGAGGCACCTTGAGCACCGGTCAACCACATCCACCCCGCCCACATGATCGACCCGTGCCCAAAGTCGGCGCGCTGGACCACCTTGAGCACCGGTCAACCACCCCCACCCCGCCCACATGATCGAACCGTGCCCAAAGTCGCACCGCGGCACCTTGGGCACGCATCAGCCACGTTTCTGGTGCGGCGATGGTTGAGGGGTGCTCAAGGTCGGGGGCTGGGTCACCTTGGGCACGGATCAACCGCATTTGCCCGGCAAGGGTGGTTGAGGGGTGCTCAAGGTGGGGGGAAATTTGGTGGGGATGCAAAAGACCCCCAACCGGGTGGTTGGGGGTCTTTGTCTCTGGTAGCCCCGACGGGATTCGAACCCGCGCTACCGCCTTGAGAGGGCGGCGTGCTAGGCCGCTACACAACGGGGCCAGAGGTGTGCCGACCGGCCCTTGCGGGCCGGGCAACGAGGTTGAACTTTACCGATTTTCATCGGTGCGGTCCAATCCGCTGGGGTACTAGGACTCGAACCTAGACTAACTGAACCAGAATCAGACGGGCTGCCAATTACCCCATACCCCAAAGGCATTTCACTGGGTTGAAGAGTTCGTTTCCGCCCTCACCAACCCGGCTCGGAGAGCTTACCCGAGCCAGGTGCCGGACACCAAAACGAGGCCCCGGCGGCGGGTTGTCACTCCGGTCACACCAGCCTCGGGGTTTGCGCCAAGGGCAGCTCGCAGGTGGTTTCGACCTTCATTCGCTTGCCGATCCAGAGGGCGATCGCACCGAAGAGCGCGAACTTCGCGATGTCGACGAGGACCAGCGACCACGGGGCTTCCTTCGCTCCGATACTGGCGCCGACGCTGTCGGTCAGAGCGGCGTACACGAAGGTGACCACGTTGTTGGCGGCGTGGGCGGCGATGCCCGCCTCGAGGCCGCCGGTGCGGATTGCGAGCATCGCCGCGACCAGCCCGAAGGCGAAGCGGTCCAGGAACAGCGCCGGGCTCTGCCAGGGCAACACGTTGTGCGCCATGGTGAAGAGCACGGTGGTGACGAGGACTGCCACCAGCGGGTTGCGCAGCAGGGCGCCGCACGCCTGCAGCAGGTAGCCGCGGTAGTAGTACTCCTCCCCCGCCGACTGGATCGTCGAGGTCAGCAACACGACCACGATGACCGCCGCGGCATCCGGCGCCGGCCCATCACCCTTACCGAGCAGCTCGATGCCGAGGATCTTGATCGCGAGCAGCGACAACAACTCAACCAGTACGGCGGCCGCGGCGAACCAGGCGAGCGGTCGCCAGCGGATCCGCCCGAGCACCGAGGACAGCAGGCCGGGCGCCTGCCGGTTCAACCGCTGCGCCACGATGAAACTCAGCGGGATGAACGCGGCCAGCGACAGGTTGTTGGCCAGCAGCGTGATCCACGAGATCGTGCCGGCCGGGTCCTGGCGGATCGCCCGGGCGGACGAGATGAAGACGATCGACGCGATCGCCCAGCCGACCCAGATCGTCAGTGCGCCGAGGACGACGTACCCGGCCGGAGCCTGGTCGTTCTTCAGCAGTCGTTGGTACGTCGGGCCCATCAGTGCTCCACCTTCACCAGCGCCTGCTCGATCCGCCGGAGCGAGGTCTCCCGGCCGAGCAGCTCCATCGATTCGAACAGGGGTGGCGAGACTCGGCGGCCGGAGACGGCCACGCGGACCGGGCCGAACGCCTTCTTCGGTTTCAGGCCGAGACCGTCGACCAGCGAGGCCCGGAGTGCGGCCTCGATCGCCGCGGTGGTCCACTCGACGCCTTCGAGTGCGCGCGCCGACGCCTCCAGCACAGTGCCGGCGTCACCGGCCAGCACCTTCGCTGCGGCGTCCGGCTCAATCACGAAGTGGTCCCCCGCAAACAAGAAGCCGAGCAGCTCGACCGACTCCGCGAACGCGTCCATCCGCTCTTGCACCAGCGGTACGGCGGCCCGCAGTACGGCGAGCTGTTCGTCGCTCGGCACCGCCGGCAGGTACCCGGCCGCGACCAGGAACGGGACCGTCCGCGCGGCGAACTCGTCCTGCGGGAGCATTCGCATGTGGGCGGCGTTGATCGCCTCACACTTCTTCTGGTCGAAGCGGGCCGCGTTCGAGTTCACCTTGCGGATGTCGAACGCCGCGATCATCTCCGCCAGCGTGAACACGTCGCGGTCGTCGGCGATCGACCAGCCGAGCAGAGCGAGGTAGTTCAGCAAGCCTTCCGGCAGGAAGCCCTGGGTGCGGTACTCGTCCAGCCCGGCACCGGCATCACGCTTGGACAGCTTCTTGTTGCCCTCGGGCCCCATCACCATCGGTAGGTGCCCGAACCGCGGGGTCCGGCCGCTGCCGATGCCGATCTCGGCGAGCGCTTCGTAGAGCGCGATCTGCCGGGGCGTCGAGGAGAGCAGGTCCTCACCGCGCAGGACGTGGGTGATGTTCATCAGCGCGTCGTCGACCGGGTTCACCAGCGGGTAGAGCGGGTAGCCGTTGGCGCGGACCAGGACGTAGTCGCCGAGGTTCTCAGGGAGGAAGGTGATCTCGCCGCGGACCAGGTCGTCGAACACGATCGGCCGGTCCGGCATCCGCAGCCGGACGACCGGCCGGCGGCCCTCGTCGAGGAAGGCCTTCACCTGCTCGGCGGTCAGCGCGCGGCAGTGACCGTCGTACCCGCTGGGCTGTCCGGCCGACCGCGCGGTCTCGCGGCGGTCGTCGAGCTCCTCCTGCGAGCAGTAGCAGTGGTACGCCTTGCCGGTGACCATCAGCTTGCCGACGATGTCGGCGTAGATCTGCATCCGCTCGGACTGCAGGTACGGGCCGTGGTCGCCACCGGCCTCGGGGCCCTCGTCCCAGGTCAGGCCCAGCCAGCGCAGCGCGTCGAGGGTGTAGTCGAGCGCCTCGGGCGTGTTCCGGGCCTGGTCGGTGTCCTCGATCCGCAGTACGAGCGTGCCGCCGTAGTGCCGGGCAAAGGCCCAGTTGAACAAGGCACTGCGGATGTTGCCGACGGTGAGCAGGCCGGTCGGGGACGGTGGGAACCGCACCCGGACATCTGCCGGAGCCAGGCCGCCCAGGACGCCGGAGTCGTCGCGAGCGGGCCGCTCAGTCACGCACGATCACCCTGTTCGTCAGGGTGCCGAGGCCTTCGACGGTGATCGAGACCGAGTCGCCGGGCAGCATCGGACCGACACCCGCGGGCGTCCCGGTCAGTACGACGTCGCCGGGCAGCAGCGTGGTGAACGAGGTGACGTAGGCCAGCACGGTCGGGATGTCGAAGATGAACTGCGACGTCCGCCCGTCCTGCTTGGTCTCGCCGTTCAGGGTCGTGGTCACCCGCAGATCCGCCACGTCGAGGTCGGTCTGGATCCACGGGCCGAGCGGGCAGAACGTGTCGTACCCCTTGGCGCGGGCCCACTGCCCGTCGGACTTCTGCAGGTCGCGCGCGGTCACGTCGTTCGCGATCGTGTAGCCGAAGATCACTTCCTCGGCGCGCTCCTTGGGCAGATCGCGGCAGATCCGGCCGATCACGATCGCCAGCTCACCCTCGAACTGCAGGTCGTTGGTCTGCTCGGGGTAGACGATGCCGTCCAGCGGGCCGACCACCGAGGTGTTCGGCTTCAGGAAGATCAACGGCTCCTTCGGCACCTCGTTGCCCAGCTCGGCGGCGTGCGCGGCGTAGTTGCGGCCGACACAGACCACCTTGCTGCGCGGGATCACCGGGGCCAGCAGCCGGACGTCGGCCAGCTGCAGCGTCTCCCCGGTGAGCTGGACCGGCCGGTAGAGCGGGTCGGAGTCGAGCAGGGCGACGGTGCCGCTGAGGCCTTCGGGGTCGTCGGTCTCGACGAGGCCGTACTTGGGTTCGTCGTCGACGGAGAATCTGGCGATACGCACGGGCCGAGCCTACCGTCGTACTGGAATGAGACAGTGGTGCGGTGACTTGGGACATCCGCCAGGCCCGGCCGGACGAGTACGACGCCGTCGGCGACCTGACCGTGGACGCGTACTCGCACGACGGTTTCGTCCGCGGTGAGTACGCGGTGACGCTGCGTGCTGCGGCCGATCGGGCAGCCAAGGCTGAACTGTGGGTCGCCGCGGACTCCGACGGCCTGCTCGGCACAGTGACCTACTGCCCGCCGGGCTCGGTCTACCGCGAGATCGGGCTGGATCACGAGGGCGAGTTCCGGATGCTCGGAGTCGCCGGACGCGCGCGTGGGCTCGGGATCGGGACCCTACTGACCTCGCAGTGCATCGAGCGCACCCGTGAGCTCGGACTGCCGCGCATCGTTCTCAGCAGCGCTGTGGCTATGACGACCGCCCACCGCATCTACGAGCGACTCGGCTTCACCCGGCTGCCCGAGCGGGACTGGTCGCCGATTCCCGGCCTGGACCTCTACGCGTTCTCACTCGACCTGTGACTACTCTGCTCAGATCTGACTGGGAGCCGCTCCAGCTCGCTCACACAGCGCGGGCCGATGCGCTCCTGGCCGGCCATCTCGCCCGTAAGCAGCGCCGCGAATCACATCCGGTCGAGGACTTCCTGTTCACCTACTACTCCGCCCGGCCTAACCAGCTCCGCGTCTGGCACCCAGGCCCCGGTCTCCGGTTGCTCGAGGCCCCCGAGTACGCCGAACGCCGTGGCTATGTGGTGATCGATGGCGCTGCGCAACTCGATCCCGCCGAGATCGACCGGCGTACCGACAGCATCACCTGGATCCGCGGGCTGCTGGGCGCCACGCTGGACCGCCAACCGCAGTTCGGGTGTTTCGGGTTGCACGAATGGGCGATGGTGTACCGGACGGACGCCGTACGGCATCAGAAGTGGCCGTTGCGGTTGGGGGCCGAGGGCACCGATCAGGTGGTCGAGTCGCACAAGATCGGCTGCTCGCACTTCGACGCCTTCCGGTTCTTCACCGACGCGGCCCGGCCACTGAACGTCCTGCAGCCGACCCGCGAGGCCCAGCCGCAGCTCGAGCAGGGCGGCTGCCTGCACGCCAACATGGACCTCTACAAATGGGCCACCAAGCTCGCGCCGTTCACGCCGAGCGCACTTGTTCTGGACTGTTTCGAGCTCGCCCGCGACATCCGCACGCTCGACATGCGCGCCTCGCCCTATGACCTGGCACCGCTGGGTTATGACCCGGTCCGGATCGAAACGACAGAAGGCAAGGCCGAGTACGCCGCCGCCCAGCGGACCTTCGCGCAGCGCGCCCGGCCGCTCCGCGAGCAACTCGTAGCCCTGTGCAACGAACTTCTCGACTAACCTCCGTGCATGGGAAAGATCGTCGCGATTGCCTTCGGTGTACTGCTGACCGTGCTCGGCGCCGTCTGGGCGTTGCAGGGACTGGGCTATCTCAAGGGCAGCTCGATGACCGGTAGTTCGCTGTGGGCCATCGTCGGCCCGATCGTCGCCGCCTTCGGGATCTCGCTGATCTACGTGGCGATCCGGGGTCCGCAGAAACGCTGACCCGCACGCCCTCCGGGAGCCGTCCCGGACGCGTGGTTCAATGCAAATCGTGACGAGCCAGACCACGGGGGCCCGGACCCCGGCCAAGGCCGCTTTGATGATCGGCGCCCTCGGCGTCGTCTTCGGCGACATCGGGACCAGTCCGATCTACACGATCCAGACGATCTTCAACCCGGGTGACCCGCACCCGGTGGAGACCGCCACCCAGAACGTCTACGGGATCATCTCGCTGATCTTCTGGGCGGTCACGATCATCGTGACGATCAAGTACGTGCTGCTGGTGCTGCGGGCCGACAACCACGGCGAGGGCGGCATCCTGGCGATGATCACCCTGATCCAGAACATCCCGCGCACGAGTAGCCGCCGTACGACGGTGATCCTGGCCGGGCTCGGCATCTTCGGCGCGTCGCTGTTCTTCGGTGACTCGATGATCACGCCGGCCATCTCGGTGCTGTCCGCGGTCGAGGGCGTCAAGGTGATCCAGCCCGGCCTGGATGACTGGGTGGTGCCGATCACCGCGGTCATCATCATCGGGCTGTTCAGTGTGCAGAAGCACGGCAGTGCGCGGATCGGCCGCTCGTTCGGGCCGATCATGATCGTCTGGTTCCTGGCGATCGCGGTCTGCGGGATCGGCGGCATCCTCGACCACCCGACGATCCTCAAGGCGCTCTCGCCGACGTACGCGATCGGGTTCCTGACGGGGCATTTCGGGACCGCCTTCTTCGCGCTGGCGGCCGTCGTACTGGCGATCACCGGTGCTGAAGCCCTGTACGCCGACCTCGGACACTTCGGCCGTCAGCCAATCACGCGGGCGTGGCTGTTCCTCGTCTTCCCGGCCTGCATCATCAGCTACCTCGGCCAGGGTGCGCTGGTGCTGGAGGACCCGAACGGCTACACCAGCCCGTTCTTCCTGCTGGTGCCCGAGTGGGGCCGGATCCCGATGGTGGTGCTGGCGACGGCCGCGACCGTGATCGCGTCGCAGGCAGTCATCACCGGTGCGTTCTCGGTCGCCCACCAGGCCGTCCAGCTCGGCTACCTGCCGCGGCTGCGGATCCAGTACACCTCGACCGAGACAGCCGGCCAGATCTATGTTCCCTGGGTGAACTGGGCGCTGATGATCGCCGTACTCACGCTGGTCTTCGCGTTCGAGACCTCGGCCGCGCTGGCGTTCGCCTTCGGGATGGCGGTCACCGGGACGATCGTCATCAACTCGCTGCTGTTCTTCTACATCGTCCGGAAGCAGTGGCAGAAGCCGTTGTGGATGGTCATTCTCGGTGCCGCCGTCTTCCTCACCGTCGAGCTGCTCTTCCTCGGCGCGAACCTGACCAAGTTCGTGCACGGCGCCTGGCTGCCGCTGCTGATCGCGCTCACCGTCTTCCTCGTCCTGACGACCTGGCAACAAGGCCGCCAGCTCGTCACCGCCAAGCGCGAACGCGAAGAGGGCCCGCTCCGCGAGTTCATCGACACCCTGCACGAACGCCCACTCACCCGCGTCGACGGTACGGCGGTCTTCCTGAACCGCGGCAACACCACCGTCCCACTGGCGATGCGCGCCAACGTCGAGCACAACCACGTCCTGCACAAGAACGTGGTGATCCTCTCCATCGAGACCCTCACCGTCCCGCACGTCCCCGCCGACGAGCGAGTCCTGGTCGACGACCTCGGCTACACCGACGACGGCATCATCCACGTCACCGCCCGCCTCGGCTACGTCGAGACCGCCAACGTCCCCGAGATCCTCGAACAAGCCGCCGCCCACAGCACCGAACTCACCATCGACCCCGACGACACCTCCTACTTCCTCTCCGCCATCGAACTCAAACTGGGCGACACCACCGACATGCCCCGCTGGCGCAAACGCGTCTTCCTCGCCACCACCGCCATCACCGCCGACGCCGCCGAGTACTTCCACCTCCCCCGCGAACAGGTAGTGATCGTCGGCTCCCAGATCACTGTTTAGGCGGAGTGTCGATCAAGCGGTCGAAGGCCAGGCCGCTTGAGGCCTCGCCACGGCCGCTGGAGCGTTTGGCACTGAGCCAGAGTGCGACGGAGCCGTCGCGCCAGCGGGTGCGGTTGTAGGCGGTGGTGAGCAGGGTGCCGGTGCGCGGGACCTCCTCCTCGTGGACGAGGTACTTGCCCTTGTTCGCGACCAGTCCTTCGCGCAGCAGGCTGGTCTGTGGGCGGACCGGCTCGCCGTCGATGCCGAGCATCGCGCCGCGGCGGAGCTGGATCGTGCGGTTGCTGCCTTCCACCTGGACGGGGACGAACGGGATCCAGTTGTCCGGCACCGAACTCATCGTCTCGTAGGAGACCGGAGCGCGCGGGTCGTCCGGCACGATCTCCGGCCAGAACTTGCGCCGGTACGCCGTTCGCTCGGCGGCAACCTCGCTTCCGCGCCGGCCGCGCCCCGTGGCGAGCGGAACGGTCTGCTCGATCGCCCAGACCATATTCGCGTTCTCGTCCCGGACCAGCATCGCCTCCTCCAGCGCGGGCCCCTCACTCACCTTCGGAACCGTGGCCGGCAGGTACAGGCTGGTGTCAGCGGAGACGTGCTCGGACCCGATGGTGTCCAGGCCGAACATCGCCCAGCGACGGCTGTCCTGATCGTCACCGGCACCGGCCGGGGTGATCCACAGCCGCTCCTCGAACACGTCGGTGACCGCGAGCCCCTGCACCGTGGCGATGGCACCGGCCGGCAGATCGCACGGAACGACGTACCAGTCGTTGCTGTAGACGAGTGCGAACTCGAGGAAGACGAGCCGGGCCAGGTCGGTGCTGTCCGGGCTGACGGCGGCGAAGTTCGTCCGGCCGTCCTCGAAGGCCCACCAGCGCGGTAGCGGCATCCCGGAGAACCGCACCGGCGCCGGGAAGACCGTCGTCGTGATCGGCGCGGACGGCGGTGCCGCGCCACCCAGGGTGGCGTCCGGGTCGATCGAGAACGCGTGCCAGTCCAGCTCACCGCCGGGATACTCCTCGGCGGTCAGCACGCGCTCCCCGGTGCCGGTCCGGGCCGCGACCGAGAACCGGTGCTCCAGCCGGCTCGAGTCCCACGCACCGTTGTCGGCCGGCTGGTCGATCAACCCGTCGAACCACTCGACCAGAACCTTGCCGAGCTTGCGCAGCTCGCCTCGGACCAGCGGGACCAGCAAGCCGGTGATCCCGTCGTCGGCCAGGCCGCCGTTCTTGCAATGGAGATACAGCTCGTACCCGTCCAGCCGGCGCCCCGCGACCGTCTGCTGCGCCGACCACACCTCCGGATGAGCGATCCGCGGACTGTCGAGGTCGAGATCAGGATTCGGTACGGCGATCGGCCAGCGCGTCCGGTATTTGTCTCCGAGCCCGAGCAGCGTCGGGATCAGGTCGTTCGAGCCGATCAGCTTCAGCCAGCGCCGGCCGATCGCCAGCCGCAGGTCGTAGGAGATCCGGTCGGTCCCGATCGTGAACGGAACCCGCCGCCGCTCGGCCCGGGCCTCCAGCGGATCGGCGGCCGTCAACGGCTGAACGACACCGTCCGCCCCCGCCCGGAACACCGACGGCGTGGTCACCTCGACGTGGTACGTCGCTGTCACCGGCGATCCACCATCCGACCCGCGGAACTCGCCGAGCTGCCACTGCCGGCTCAGCATCCACAACGGATCGCGCACCTCGGCCCGCAATGCCCGGCTGAAGTCCGTCGTCCGCGGTCGTCCTTCAAGCCGGTTCCACAACCCGACGGTCGGCAGCACGCGATCCCGCAGCGCCGCCTCCAGCTCGTCGATCCGGACGGGTGGTTCCGCACTCATTTCGCCCCCAGGGCTTCGGCTTTCCAGCGCAGGTTGCCGGTCGCCAGGTCGGTACTGATGGTGATCTGCTGCCGGGTCGCCGACAGCACAGTGGCCGGGAGCAACTGCCCGTACGCCGTCCGGTCCAGCTGCGCGGGCTCGACCGCCCGGACCTTGGCCAGCTGATAGGTGTCGTTGACCGCATCGACGAGATCGGACCAGCTCCACTTGCCGGTCCGTACCGGCGGTGCGACCAGCAGCATGGTCTGCGGAGGTTCGGAATCCGGTCCGTCGTAGTTCAACGCGATACCGCTGGACTCGGTCGTCGCCGGGATCACCTCGGTCCACTCGTCGAGGAGCAAACCGCAGTACCGCTCGCCGTCCATCGAGCGATCCGCATAGTGCGCGGTGTAGAGCAGCTTGTCCTCGTCGAGCTTGTAGCCGGCCTTGAACTCGAGCCCCAGCCAGCTGTCCTCGTCGCGGTACGGCAACTGGACCGGCGTCAGCTCGGGCTCGCGCCAGCCGAAGATCGGCCCGAGCAGCCCGCCGTCACCGCGCAGCGCATCACTGAGCAGCACGACCTGTTCCCACCACCGCGGCTTCTCCCGAACCCGTGCCACTCCGTGTGCCCAGTCGTCGATGGCGAACCTGGGCAGGTGTGCGAGCAGCTGGGAGCTCTCGTCCCGGCTGTTCTGCCACTGGTCGAGCGCACCGGCCGGTACGCCGAACTCCGGGATCACGAGCACGTCCTCACCGAGCAGGATCTTCAGCGCATCGGTTGCCGCCAGCACCCGATCCGGCCCGGGCACGGCGGCGTCGTACTTGGCGATCTCCACGGCGACGTTCTTGACCCGCTCGTCGATCTCTTCGCCCAGGGTCTTGGCCCGGTCGCGCAGATCGGTGGCGGTGCCGATGATCCGGTCCTCGAACGGCGTCAGATCGATGCCGGTGGCATCGAACTTGGCGAGCGGCAGCTTGCCGATGGCGGCCAGCAAGCCGCTGAGCGTCGGCTCCGTGGTCTTCGCCAGCGCCTCGTACTCACCGCGCCGGCGGTCGAAGTCCGACCGGTCGATCCGCAGCCGGGTGCGGAGCGCCAGTGGGCTGCTCGCCGGGACCGACGTGGTGAGCAGCAGCCGCTCGACCTGCAGCAGCAACCGGAACCGCGCGTCATCGGGCGTGTTCGACGGCAACGCGTCGTACACCTTCAGGAGGTCGTCGGCGGCCTTGAGCGAACCCTTCATCCGCTCGTGGACCACCTTCGCCGCGGCCAGCACCTCGCCGTACACCTCACCGCGCCAGCGGGACAGCTCACCCCAGTTGCTCCGCACCATTCCGAATCCGCTCGCGGTAACGCCGAGACCGGCGTACTCGCTGAGCAGGCTGTCGATCTGGGCGACCAGCTTGGCGCGCTGCACCGGCTCGACCAGCAGCGGGGTGACCTTGTCCTCGAAGGCCTTCGACCGGGTCCGCAGTTCGCCGAGGCTCTCGAGCACGGCGACGACCCGGTTCTTGTCCAGTACGACGTTCTCGTCCGCGGACCGCTCGACCACCGCGGCACCGGCCGCCGGCGTCAGGTCGGTGGATCGCAGCGGCCGGGAGGTCGTCAGCAGGGTGCGCAGCGCGTCGATCAGCGGGGACAGCTCGAAGAAGGTGACCGCGCCCGGGATCCGCTCGGTGTAGTGGATCGTCAGCTCGGCGTCCGGCCGCGGTCTGTCCCGCGCAATGACCGCGCCGAGGATCCGGTCGTCGAGGTCGGTCAGCGCGCCCTCGTGCTGCGGGCGGAGCGCCCAGAGCAGGTCGATCGGCGCCAGCCCGAGGTCTGCCTGGCTGACGATGCGGCTCTTCGGAGTACCGTCCGGCGCCTTCCAGCGAACCATCACCTGCACGGTGCCGGCGGGGGGCACGATGTCCGGTAGCCAGATGTCGACCGCCGGCTCGGCCTTGCCGCGCGGCGTGGGCCGGTCGTCCGGATCGAGATCGGTGCGCAGGTTGAGACCGAAGCGATGGGTCAGCGTGTGACCGCTGCGCGGCGTCCTGATCACCGCCGGGTCCGGCGGCAGCCCTTCCTTGGCGTAGGCGTCCAGGGTCGCCGAGGCCCGTTCCGGGTTCCCCATCAGCGCCTGATGGGTGCCCTCGGCAACGGCCAGGTCGGCGAGCGCGTCCTGGACGTCGATCAGCTTCTTGACCTCCGCGGTGATCATCTTGGCCTGGGTCTCGCTGGCCTGCCGCAGCTTCGGCAGGCCCCACGGATACAGGGCGTCGGGGCCCAGCGGAGCCACCTTACGGATCAGCTCGAGGCCGTCGACGACGTTCCGTGCCTCCAGCACCTCGATTTTCGTACCGTCCGGTGCCTTGGTCAGCTTGCCGGTGCGCAGCGGGAACTCCTGCCGCAGGGAGAAGATGAACTCGTCCAGCTCGACATCGGTGTGCCGGTCGTGCAGACCGCGCTCCAAGCGGTAGCCGAGGACGGCGCCCAGCGACTGGCCCTGGCGCATCGAGTCCAGCACGGACAGCGCGATCCGGATCCGCTCGCTGGTCAGGTTGATCGCGAACGTCTCGGGATCGGTCGCACTGCGATTGGCCTGATACCCGGCCCGCAGTACGGCGGCTGTCGTGGCGTGGCTCATCGAGGGCGCGTGGATGTAGCCCCCGTTGGTGGTGTCCTCGCGCAGCGGCCGTGGATCGTCGTCGGTGAAGACCTTCGCCAGCTCGCCGGTCAGCGTCTTCCCAGGCAGCGGCGGATTGCGCGGCTTGACGCCGTCGAGCCACCCGTACGCACCGATGTGCACGCCACGCTTCACGGTCCCGTCGGCCTGGTAGCGCAGCTCGGCCAGGCGTTCGGTGACCAGACCGGTTCGCCAGGCGTCCAGCCGGTACGTCGCCAGGTCCAGATGCTCGGTCAGGACCCGCTCGAGCTTGGCCGTCGGCAGCTTGGCCAAGTGGCCGATCGCTTGCAGCTGCTCGCGGAGCCGTGCGGTCTCGGTCGCTGTGTCCAGCACACCCGGGATGTACTCCGCGATGGTCTTCGCCGGGTCGATCGCCTCGATCCGCGAGTACAGCGTCCGGTACCGGCTCTCGCTCGGGATCGAACCGGTGGCGATGTGGATGAAGTCCGGATCCGTCGTCGGCACGTCGATTCCTACCCGCGCCGCGAGCTGCCGCGCCGCGTCCTCCCAGCCGAGCAGCAGGGCGTGCCGCAACAGCAGGTAGAGGATCGCCGCGGGCGGGTTGCCGTCCAGCCCGTCCTCGAGACGGATCACGTCCAGGTTGCTACCGCCGTACGTCGTGAGCCAGGTCAGGTAGTCCTTGCGCAGCGGCTTGGTCTCCGACAGCGGCCCGTCCTCGATCAGCGGTCCGAGCAACGGGTACTGCGTTTCCAGCGGCAGGCGCCCGATCACGTCGGGGTCGGTCCCGGCGTACCCGAGTCTGCGCAGCAGCGCGCGGATCTCGTCCGGCCCGGCGAGCTCGTCCAGCACGTCGAGACTCGCACCACGCAGGATCTCCGCGGCGCTGCGCGAGTACCGCTGGTGGAACTCGGCCGACGACGGATGCAGCGCCAGGATGTCGAGCAGCAACTGATGAGCCTGCCGCGGGGTGTCGAGATGCGGTACGTCGAGTGCCGCGCGATCCCAGTCTTCGCCGATCGTGCTCACCACGCGCTTGAGCCCGGAACGGAAGTCGGTCTCCGGCCAGGCCAGCTTCCGGAACGCGGTCGTCGGCAGCACGCCGTACGGCTGCCGTCCGATCCGTACGGCGGGCAGCGGTCCGCGGCCGGTCACCGAGCGCAAGAAGAACTGCCGGGTCTGCTCGACCGCGGCGGCCGGCAGCATCGGGTGCAGAGTGGTCGCGAGGAAGTTGCCCCAGGTGGCCGGCCAGAGCGCGGTGTTCGCGGCGCGGGCGTCCTGCTGATCGGTGCCGTCCGCGTTCGGCACGGCCATCACCTGGGCGGGGTCGAGGCCGAGCAGCTCGGCGTACCACTGCCCGTCGGACTTGGCCGCCGCGTCGGCCGCCAGGGCCGGCCGGGCGGCAGGTGCCGCGTCGGTGCTGACCTGTCCGGCGGCGCGCTCCTCGGTGTTGTTGGTTGGGGTGCCTTGGGCAACGAACGAGAACGCATCGGAACTCCGGAGCTGATCGGTGATCAGGCTCCCGAGCTCGGCAGCCTCCAGCTCGGGTGTCGAGCCGGTCCGCAGCCCGATGACGACCAGCCGGTCGACACCGTCCGCGTAGTCGCCCTCGCGTTTGATCCGGATGCCCATGCCGAGGTCGACCGCGCGCTGGAAGTTCGTCAGCCAGAGCAGCTTGTCCGGGACATGCAGCTCGCGGGTGTGCTCGTCGATCTGCAGCTGGTCCTCGCGAGGCGTCTTCGGGTCCGGGCTGACGGCGAGCCGCTGCTGCGACAGCGAGGCCCCCGGGAAAGCGAAGACCTGACGATCGCCGCGGTAACCGATGAACATGAACCGGTCCGGCAGCAGCCGGGCCTCGGCCGCCCGCGCCCACGAGAACGGCGCGAACACCGCAGGCCGTGGGAGCACGAGGAAGGCGACCGTCACCGCATCGCCGGCGCCGGCCGGGATGTTGTCGATCCCGACCGGACGGCGCGCACGGATCGCCTCCGCCCGGTCGGGACCGACGGCTGTGAGCAGGGTGAAGTCGGCGGTCCGGATCGCGCCGCGATCACCGCGAGCCCGCCAGATCGACGTCCAGTACGTCGTCGTCGGCTGCCGGTCGGCGGTCGGCAAGGCCACCGGGCTGTTGATGACGAGGATCGGCCCGGTCGTGGTCGGCCGGTCCGCCGGGTTGGCCGGATCATGTTCGCCGACCAACCAGCCGGCGCGCCCGATCGCGATCTGCGTGGTCAGCTGCTGCCACGCCGCCTGCACCGCGGCCTGGTTGCCACCCGCCATCCAGACAGCAGTCCAGTACGCCGATACCGCGCCGAACTCGGCCTCGGTCGGCAGCTTCTCGAACTTGTCGATCGACCACTCGTCGGGGAACACCCGGACCAGCAGATGGGTCTCGGTGAACCGGGTCTCCAGCCGGACCGGACCGAGCAGCACCGGGTAGTCGTCGGACAACCGGTCCGCGGGCAGTTCTTCGGTCATCAGGGCAGCATCTCCTGGGCGTGCACGGCCATCAGAATCGGAACCTGGAACAACATGTAGGCCAGGTCGGCGGAGCTCAGCCTCCAGTGCCAATCCGGCAGCGCCTGGTCGTCGAGCTTCTGGACTTCCTTCTCCTCGTCGTCGTTCGGGTCGGGGTCATCCGGGTCGTTGAAGTCCGCCAGCTTCACCAGGACTTCCTCGCTCAGATCGATGAACCCGGTCCGGTTCGGGTCCACGTTGCCCCAGGCCAGGTCGTTCCAGACCTCGACGTTCCCGGTCGCACTCTCGTCCAGCCCGAACCGCAACTCCCCCGGCCGCTCCTTGATCACGAAGAACCAGCCGGCGTCGCCGGGCTCGGGATCGCCCGGCTGCTGCGGTCCGCCCTTGGCCTGCTTCGCGGTCAGGTCGAAGCCGAGCAGGTAGATGTCCGGCTCCACCTTGGCGGCGTAGATCGGAGTCCGGATCTCGGTGTCCAGGTCCCGCTCCCGGCTGAGGTCGGGCTGCCCGTTCTTCAGCTCCCACTTCGCCTTCTGCGCGTAGATCGCGGCGGTGGGGTACTTCTTCAGCAGGTCGCCCCGGATCACCAGGACCAGTTCATCCTCGTTCTCCTTGGTGGCCTCGCGATGGTCGTGACCGCCGAGCACCGACTCCGGTGTCCACTCGTGGACGGGCGGAATGTCGTAGAGCTGCTCGCGCGGACCCGGGATCGTATTGACGTCCCAGAACTGACGGAACGGCGTACCGCGCAGGTCCGTCGGGAACTCCCGCCACAGCAACTCCCGGGCGAACTCGTGGTTGAGGCCGACCAGGTAGGACTCGATGAACTCCTGGTCGGTCTCCAGCAGCGTGATGCTGTTCTGTTCGACCAGCCCGATGTTCGGCACGAACAGATCCGGCGACAGCTTCAGCAGCGACTCGTACATCGGTTCGTCGAAGACCGGGTAGGCCATCGCCTCGATGAACTTGTCCGCGAACGGGCGCAACCGCGGTGGCAGCCGCACCGAGTCGAGCAAGCTCCGCGGGACCGTCGTCTCCGCGGACAACCCGGTCTGTACGGCGCCGGTCGTCGCTACGACCCCGAGTTCGGGGCGCACGGGCACCTCGGCACCGGCGGCCGCGTCGACGAAACTGCGCGCGACATCGGCCAGCGCCTGCTCGAGCCGGTCGTCGGCGACCGCCTCGACGGCGAACTGGGCTGCGTGCGTCGCCAGCCGATCCGCAGTCAGCCCGCCCGGCGGCGTCTTCGGCGGCGCAGCGACCACAGTGCCCTCGTCGATCAGCGTGATCAGCTCAGCCGGTGGCGGCGCGTGCTCGAAGTCGAGCGCCCGCATCAGCCGGCCGGGTCGCATCATCCGGCGCATCGGCGCCGACACCGGCGCGGCCGCCACCCGGCTCCCGGCCAGGTGGTAGCCGACGGCAACGGTCTCGACCGCTTCCGTCAGGCCGTTGCCGACCGGGACCTCAGTGGTGACGCGGGGATGGGCGGGCGCTGTCAGGGTCAGCGCCCGCCCGGACCTCGAAGGGACGCGGGTGGTCGTGGCCGGTTCCTCGAGGTGCTTGGTCTGGATCCGGCCGGCGACCTGCCGGGCCAGCTGGGCGGCGCGGATCTTCGCGTTCGCAGCGATCACGTCACCGACCTGCGCCCAGGCCGCTGCCATCAGTTCCTCCTGGCGCTCCTTCACCACCTGAGTGCCGAAGTTCGCCGCCATCCGGAACCGTGGGTCCAGGTTGAGCTTGTGCAACCACGCCCGCTTGAGCGGACCGTCGACGTCCAGTCGCGCGGTCATCGCGTGCCAGCGCCCGTACAGCGGTGGCGTGATGATCGGGTCGTCGTCCGCGAGCAACGCTCCGGCGCCGGCGTCGTACCTGGTGTGTGCCTTCGTCACACCGGTCGCCTGGTAGTCGCCGGCCAGGTTGATCCACTCGGCGAGCTTGCGCTGGAACGGCTGCGGGAAGCTCGCCTTGTCCCAGTCGTCGTACGCGTCGTGCTTGGTTCCGATCACCCGCAGGGCGCCACCGAGCCGCAGTACGCCGGGCGGTTCGGTCGTGGTCGTGATGCCGGGGAGCAGTGGGTGCGGCGGGTTGTGGGCGTCGACGTCGCGCCGGGCGACCAGGGGGTTCTGCTCGCGCGGCTGCAACAGCCGGACCAGGTCCTCGAAGTCACCTTTGGTGCCGGTGCTGAAGTACCAGCGGTGGTAGTACGGCAGGCTGGCTGCTTCCTCCGGGTCGTAGTTGCCGTCTTCGCCGCCCCAACTCGGGTACTCCGCCGACGGCGTCTTGCGGGGATCCAGCCCCAGGCCCGCGAGCCGGCCGGCCTCGAAGGACGGTACGAGGAACGCGTGGTAGCCAGTACTGGGCAACAGATGCCGCGGCGACAGCAACCGCGAACAAGCGAGATCGGCGTTCGTCCGGAGTACTTGCTGGAAGCGCGCCATCGCAGCTTCCTTGTTGTCCGCGAGCACGCCGTCGGCGAGCGGACCGTTGACGTGGACATGCGCCCAGGCGCCCAGCTTGTACGGATTCGGTAGCGCGTTGGGGTTGTTGACGGTGATGAACGGCAGCGGGCGGCCGGTCACGGCGCCGTCGGTGAACTCGCCGCCGTCCGCACCGTCAGGCCCCGCGGCCAGCACTACCAGCGCCAGCCACGGACGGATCCGGCCGGTCTCCGGATCGATCCCGGCCGGGCTGTAGCGCCAGAGGAAGTCCTCGTCGTAGAACTCGATGTGGGCCAGGTAGTTCGGCTCGACGTTGGTGACCCAGGACCGGGGTTCGGTGCGGACGATCGCTCGCGGGTCGATACCGATCACATCGCCGGGGCCGTACAGCTCGACGTCCTTCGTGATGTCCTGCGGCGCACCGCCGTCGGCCTGCAGCCGAAGGCCGACCGGGACCGTCGCCCGGCCGGACGCACCCGTCCCGCCGGTGATCTTGGTGGCGATCCCGGTGCGCAGGAAGGGCAGGAAGGAGTAGTAGGACCCGTCCTCACTCACGCCGGGCTCCAGACTTCGGCCGTCGCGGTCAGCTCGTCCTTACCGGGCTCGGCCGCGGCCGGTCCGGAGCGGGTGACCCCACCGATGACGACCACCTTGCCGTCGACCGCGGCCGCCGCGAAGCCGAACCGGCCGGCGGCCAGCTGACCGGCCGACTCCCAGGCGGGCCTGCCGTTGACCAGCTTGTACCGCAAGGCGTTCGGGTAGCCGATGTCGGCGGTCGCGCCATCGGTGCCTCCGGCAACCAATGCCTCCTTGTCCGCCAGCGCGACAGCGCGGTGCCCGCTGCGGCCGTACGGCAGCGCCGGGCCGGCCGCCCACTGTCCCGAACCAGGCGTATAGAGCTCGGTGGACTGCAAGCTGAACGGGTTGTAGGTGCCGTCCCCCGGACCGCCGGGTGAATGCCCACCGACGACCAGCACGGTGTTGTCGCTCAGCTCGACTGCCTGATGCCCGGTCCGCGGTACGGCGAGACTTCCGGTCGCCGTCCAGGTGTTCTTGACCGCGTCGTACAGCTCGCAGTACGCGAGGGCGGCGTCCGCCGTACCGGAGACCGGCGTACTGCCGCCGATGACGAGGACCAGATTGTTGCTGAGCAGGATCGACTGGTGACCGCTGCGGGCGTCGAGCATCGGCGCCGCGTCGGACCAGGTGCCGTCGCCGGGCTTGAAGATCTCGGCCGAGGCCAACGCGCCGTGTGACTGGGGCGAACGACGGTTGCGGCCGCCGGTCACCAGGACCCGGCCGTCGGAGAGGACGACAGCGCTGTGCCCCCAGCGGCCGACCTTCATCTCCCCGGTGCCGACCCACTTCTTGTCCTTCGGGACGTACAGCTCGGCCTTCTTCGATCCGTCCGACGGGAAGGTGGCCGCGCCGCTGATCCCACCGGCGACCAGCACCACGTCGTCCTTGAGCAACGTCATGGAGTGCAGGCGCCGGGCCTGGGTCAGCGGCAGGGTCTCGGTCCACTCGTCCGTGCCGACCGCGTAGAACGCCGACTTGTCCAGGGCCTTCCCTCCTGCGTCGGCGCCACCGGCCACCAGCACCCGCTTCTCGGACAGCACGACCGCCGTGTCGTCCTGTCCGGTCCAGGCCGTGGCCGTGCTCAGCGGGTCCTTCGTGGGCTTCCAGGTCATGACTGAGTCCTCCATCAGGGCGTGAAAAGCTCGGCGGTCGAGACGCTGACCGTGCTCCGTTCGATGCCGCCGGCAACCAGCAGGCGACCGTCGGGGAGCAGTGCAGCGGCGAAGTCGGTACGGCCGGTGCCGAGCGGGCCCGTGCTGCGCCAGGTGTCCTTGGCCGGGTGGTAGACGAGGACCGAGCGGAAGCCGGCATCGTGGGCCGGACCGGTGGAACCGCCGATCACGACCACCTCCCCCGACGCGATCCGGATGCTGTGGTGGTGGCTACGTCCGGTCGGCAGATCCTTGACCCGCTTCCAGACGCCGTCCCGATAAACCTCGGCAGTGCGCTGACTGGCCGGATCGAACCGCCGCGCCACCGCGACGCCGGAGGCATCGCCACCGGTCACCAGCACTCCGCCGTCGGCCAGCAGCGTCGCCTGGTGCCCGCTGCGCGGTGCAGTCAGATCTGCGGTCACCGTCCACGTCTTGTCGGCCGGGTTGAAGATTTCGCAGAAGGCGATCGGCGCCGACTGCGTGTCGCCGGTCGGCCGGCGACCGCCGATGACAAGCACCTGCTCACCGATCAGCACCGCCTGGTGGTCGGTCCTTGCCTCGCTCATCGAAGGGACGGCCGTCCACTTGCGAGTCGCCGGATCGAACAGTTCTGCTGACGCGAGGGCACGGCCGTCGGTGCTGGTGCCGCCGGCGATCAGGACCAGGCCGCTCTTGAGCCGCGTCGCCGTGTGCCCGGAACGACCGACCGTGAGCGGGTCCGGTACGGCGGACCAGGTGTTGGTGACGGGGTCGAAGATCTCGGCCGAGGTTTCGGTGCCAGTGCCGCCGATGGCCAGGGCCCGTCCGTTCAGCAAGGTGGTGAGAGTGTGTCCGTCGCGCGCGACCGTGAGCTCACCGGGCGTCGTCCAGGTCGCGGTGTCCACCTCGAACAGTCCACCGGACCTGGTCGGAACACCGTCCGGCGTCGTACCACCGGCGTACAGGACCTTGCCGTTGTTCAGGGCAACCATCGGCGAGCCGGTGGTCGTCACCGGCAGCGTGCCCGCGGACGACCAGCGCTCCGGCACAGGCGCCGTACCGTGTGCTTCGTCGACCGGGATCACGTGCAGCTTGCCGGCGAGCCGCGGGTCCTTGCCGACCCGGTCGCGCAGCGCGTCAGTCGCGGCTGATGCGCTCCGGAAGCTGGTCGCCGTACTGCCCGGGAAGAAGGCCTGCGAGTTGTCGCGGGCGTAGGCGACGACATACCGGCGGCCGGGGATCCTGACCGCGTCGTCGAACGGCTGCAACTGCTTGGCACGCTGCTGCGACAGGGGCGACGTACTCACGCTGTTGCCGGCGAGCAACCGATCGAAGACCGCCGGATCGGGCTGGTAGTACTTCGACTTCGGCTTGGCCGCGGCGCTGACAGTGGCCAACGGTTCGGTACGGCGCGGCTTGGGCTTGCGTTTGTTGTCCAGGATCCGCAGTTCGTAACGCGAGCTCCGGCGGACGAACCTCGACCTGGCGATCTCGGTCGCGCTCTGCTCGGCCGTCAGCTCGATCCCGGCGTCCTGCCGCTCGTAGGCCGGCCGGCTCAGCTTGGTCGCGTCGTCCATGGTCTGGTACTGCGCCATCGCGAACTGGTCGTCGGTCGCGGTCACCTGGACCAGGCCGCTGTTCGGCGCCGGCTCGACGGTGAAACGGTTGCCGTCGCGCGGCGCCTGCTGACCGACCCGATCCAGCCGGACCCCGAGCGGAATCGCGCGCTGCTGCACGGTCAAGGTCCCCATCGGATGCAGC
Organism: Kribbella albertanoniae; assembly: GCF_004348455.1. Classification (GTDB taxonomy): domain Bacteria; phylum Actinomycetota; class Actinomycetes; order Propionibacteriales; family Kribbellaceae; genus Kribbella; species Kribbella albertanoniae. Next base: position 1,543 of record NZ_SMKA01000150.1, on the reverse strand, counting down.
ACCAGATCCTCGGTCGGGTCGAGCTGCCGCAACGTCACCAACGGCTTGGTGCCACCGGTCGGCAACTGCGTGCGCCAGCCGTCCACCTTGCCGATCTCCGAAACCAGCAACGGCAGTACGTCGATCGGCGGCAGCACGGTGTTGTGCTCCTCGCCCCAGGTGATGTCGAAATCGGCCGAGATCTCGAAGAACAGCAGCGAGATCGATCCCCGCCCGTGGGCCCGGAACGGCGACGGCCCCTCGAGCACGAAGTGCAGGTCGATCCCGAACAGCCCGACCCCGAAGGCCTTCAGCGACACCCCGGCCGCGACCTCGATCACGAACGCGAACGGTGAGAACCGGAACAGCGCGTCGAACCCGAGGTGCCCGTGGATCCCGAAGTCGTCGAACCCCAGCGTCAGCTCGGCATGCGCCCCGAACTGCACCGAGTTGCTGGTGATCGCGAAGTACCCCTCGACCCGGATCCTGGCGACGCCGTTGTTGAGGATGTCGATCGCCAGCCGCCGCGGGACCGGGAACGGCAGCGCCGGCGGCTGGAAGGCCGGGTGGAACCCACCGACCGTCAGCACCAGCTCGGCATCGTCGCCCCAGCCGACCAGCAGCCCGATGCCGCCCTCGATCGACATGAACAGGATCCGCGACTCGAACAGCTCCGCGAAGAACCACAACCGCGACTTGTCGAACTCGATCGCCCCGGCGAAGTTCACCTGCAGCACCAGCAGCGGCAGCTCCTTGGTCGGCAGCAGGCACTTCAGCACCCCGACGATCGCGATGTTGCCCGGGATCTCGATGATGACGCCGAGCGACACCGTCACGATCGACGGCGTACCCCACCCAATTTTCGCCATCGGCCCGATCAGGAACTTCCCGTCCTCGGCCGGGAAGAACGTCCGCAGATCACTCAGGATCCGCGGCGCGTTCGCGACCACGTCCTTCGGGAACATCACCGACTCGATCGCCCCGCTGCGCACCCCCTGCGCCAGCGCGTCCAGGTTCATCCCCCGGTTCAGCCCCACCAGCCCACCGACCGCCAGCAACGTGAACCCGTACCCGAGCTGGATCCCGCCACCACCGAACTCGGTCGCGATCACGATCAGCAGCGAGAACCCGTCGCTCCCGTCCGGCTTCTTCGTGCTGATCAGCCCGATCGCCTTCAGCTCCAGGAAGTTCGCGAACTCCAGCTCAAGCGCCCCGGCGTACTCCCCCTTCTCCGGATCGAACGACAGGTAACCCCCACCACTGATCACCCCCGCATCGACCGAGAGCCCGACCCCCGTCGGCGGCTTGAACCCGAACGACACATCCAGCGGCCCGAGGTTCCCGTCCCCGTCCGGCCGGATCGCGAACGTCGCCCGCACCCCGATGTCCTCAACCACCGCCTGCAAAGGCCCGAACGCCACCTTGAACGTCGTCCCCACCCCGACCGGAATCCCCTCACTCCCGGCCCCGACCGACAACGTCAGCCCCTGAACCTCCACCGGCCCGATCCGCAAATGCACCGGAACCTGCAACTCCAGCCCCGCAGACCCCCGGAAGTACAACC
>NZ_SMKA01000014.1 GCF_004348455.1 Kribbella albertanoniae | reverse complement strand
GGGTATGCGAACGGGCGCCGGCGGAGGGTCCGCGGGCGCCCGGTCGGGGGGTGATCAGAAGTTGATCATGTGGCCTTCGAGGCCGTGGAAGGCTTCTTGGAGGGCCTCGGAGAGGGTGGGGTGGGCGTGCACGTTGCGGGCCAGTTCCTTGGTGGTGAGATCCCACTTCTGGGCGAGGGTGAGCTCGGGGAGAAGCTCGGTGACCTCGGGGCCGATCAGGTGGGCGCCGAGGAGCTCGCCGTACTTGGCGTCGCTGATGACCTTGACGAAACCGTTCGGGTCGTTCAGGCCGTGGGCCTTGCCGTTGGCGGTGAACGGGAACTTGGCGACCTTCACCTCGTGGCCGAGCTTCTTGGCCTCTTCCTCGGTGTAGCCGAAGCTGGCGATCTGCGGCTGGCAGAAGGTGGCCCGCGGGATCATGGCGTAGTCGAGTTCCATGGTCTCGTGGCCGGCGATCGTCTCGGCGGCGATCACGCCCATCGCCTCGGCGGCGTGCGCGAGCATCAGCTTCGCGGTGACGTCACCGATGGCGAAGATGTTCGGCACGTTGGTCTTGCAGAGACCGTCGACGCCGATCGCGCCGCGCTCGGTGAGCTGCACGCCGGTCTTGTCCAGGCCGTAGCCGTCGACGCGCGGCTGGAAGCCGATCGCCTGCATGACCTTGTCGGTCTCGATGGTCTTCTGTACGCCGTCCTTGCCGGTCACCGTCACCTTGACCGTGGAACCGGAGTCGTCGATCGCGTCGACCCGGGTGGAGGTGAGGACGTCGACGCCGAGCCTCTTGTAGGCGCGGGCGAGCTCCTTGGAGACGTCCGGGTCCTCCAGCGGGACCATCCGGTCGAGGAACTCGACGATGGTGACCTTGACGCCGTAGTTGGCCAGGACGTACGCGAACTCGACACCGATCGCGCCGGCGCCGGCGATCACGATCGAGCCGGGCAGCTCCTCGGTGAGGATCTGCTCCTCGTAGGTGACCACGCGGTCGGACAGCTGGGTGCCCGGCAGCAGCTTGGTGGTGGCGCCGGTGGCGATGATGCAGCTGCCGAAGGTGACGGTCTCCGAGGAGCCGTCGTTCAGCGTCACGTCGAGGGTGTTCGCGTCGGTGAACGAGCCCCACCCGTCGAACTCGGTGATGCTGTTCTTCTTCATCAGGAAGTGGACGCCCTTGACCCGGCCGTCGGCGACCTTGCGGCTGCGCTGGACGGCGGTCGGGAAGTCGAAGCTGACCTCACCGCTGATCCCGAACGCTTTCTTCTCGGTCCGGAAGATGTGCGCGAGCTCCGCGTTCCGCAGCAGCGCCTTGGACGGGATACAGCCCACGTTCAGGCAGACACCGCCCCAGTACTTCTTCTCGATGATGGCGGTCTTGAGCCCGAGCTGAGCCGCGCGGATCGCCGCGACATACCCACCCGGACCTGCGCCGAGGACAACAACGTCAAAGTGCGAGGCCATGCTCCGAACTTTAGTCGGTCACCCCAGCCAGGTGACGATCGGGCAGCACCTGAGCCCGATTGGTCACACTCAGTGAAGTGGGCTTTCGTCAGGACCGTTCCGGGCCTACGCTGGGCTGGGCGCGGGGGCTAGTCCGGTCTGCGCACGTGAGGCGAGACGACAAATGGGGAGCCTGATGGTTCTGAGGAACCGTCGGGGGCTGCGGTTCGCGGCGCTCGGCACACTGCTGGCAGTGATGGCGCTGCCTGCGTATGCTGGCACGCCCACACCGCCCCCACCGGCCTCCGTCACGGACGTCAAGCGCTCGCTCGAACAGCTCCAGGCCGAGGCCGCCGTACTGCAGGCCGACTTCGCCAAGGCGACCATCGCCTACACCAACGCGCTCAAGGCCGCCGAGGCTGCTGAGGCCGCGGCCAAGAAGGCCGAGACCTCGGCCAACACCTCCACCGGCCGGGCCGACGAGGAGCGTCGCCGACTCGGCGTTGTCACCGCGCAGGCCTACCAGCTGGGCATCCCCACTCAGCTCGGTGCCGAGTCGATCCTGTGGTCGCTGGCACCGGTCGCGGAGAACCTGCAGGAGATCGCCGACCGGCAGACCGCGATCCAGCAGCTCGGCACCACGCAGACCTCGCAGTACAACAAGGCCATGAATGCCGGAGCCGAGGCCGACAAGGCCAAGGCGGAAGCGGCCGGCAAGCGCGGGGCTGCCAAGGCGGCCGCCGAGCGGGCGCAGCAGCTCGGCAACGAGGTGAAGCAGAAGGCGGCCGACGCCGCGTCGCGCGCGATCGATCAGCTCCCGGAGCTCGACGGCGCCTCTGAGTTGTCGAGGCAGCTCCAGCTGGCCCGCAACCAGCAGGCGCTGCTGCGCTGGCAGGCCTACCTGACCGAGCTCACCGCGGCCAAGGTCAAGCTGCCGCCCGCCGCCACGATCAAGGACCCTGCCGCTCTCCCGGCCGGTCTGAGCCCGCTCATCGCCGGTGGTCAGCCGGTGCCTGGCGCGGCCTCGGTGACGGTCCCCGGCAAGAGCCTCCGGGTGCTCTCGTCGGAGACGATCCGCGCCGTCAACCAGGCGTTCAACCTGGTCGGCCGCGCGTACGCGATCGACGCCGGCGGCCCCGACCAGTACGGCTGCCTCGGCGCGACCCGCGCCGCGTGGGCGCCGTACGCCAAACTGCCGAACACGATCAGCAAGGTCTACCCCGGCTACCAGCAGGTCCCGCCGGACCAGATCCAGCCCGGCGACATCATGCTCATGGGCAGCCGTTCGCTCGGCCTGGTCCACATCGGCATCGCCCTCGACAACGACGAGATGATCGCGTCCGACGAGTCCAAGGGCTCGGTCGTCGTGACTCCGGTCCCGCAGAACCTCTGGGCCGCGCTGCGCCCGACGCTCGGCGCCCCCACCAAGGCGCAGGTCGCACCGACCGCAGGCTCCAACGCGGTCAACTTCCGCTGTGGCAACACCGGTACGTCGGTCAACGTCGGCTCGGGCGCGTGGACCTGGCCGCTCGCCGACGGGACGTACGAGATCGGTACGCCGTTCGGCCAGTCCGGCTCGTTGTGGTCCAGCGGGTACCACACCGGCCAGGACTTCCCGGCCGCACTCGGTACGCCGGTTCGCGCGGTCACCGCAGGCACGATCCGGGTCGAGCACCCGAGTTGGGCCGGCAACCTGGTCCGGGTCGATCACGGCAACGGGTTCGAAACCCTGTACGCCCACCTCAGCCAGGTGAACGTGACCGACGGTCAGCAGGTCGTCGCCGGTCAGCGGATCGGAGCGGTCGGCAGCGAGGGCAACTCCACCGGCGCGCACCTGCACTTCGAGGTCCGGATCGGCGGTGACCCGGTCAACCCGATGCCGTTCCTGGCCACCGGCTCCGCGACCATCGGCTGGGGCGGTTACAGCAACGGCATGATCCCGGCCAGCAAACTGTGTGCGATCGGCAACGGTCACATGCTGCGCTGTGACGCCGCCGCGGCCTACCTGCAGCTCGCAGCGTCGTACCGGAAGGCCTTCGGCAAGTCGCTCTGCATTACCGACTCCTACCGCTCGTACCAGGCGCAGGTGAGCCTGTACGCGCGCAAGCCGTCCCTGGCCGCGCTGCCCGGTACGTCGAACCACGGCTGGGGGATCGCCATCGACCTGTGTGGTGGCATCGACAAGTTCGGGACCACGCAGTACCGCTGGATGAAGGCCCAGGCCTCCGCGTTCGGCTGGGTGCACCCGTCGTGGGCCGACCAGGGTGGCAGCCGCGAGGAGCCGTGGCACTGGGAATTCGGCCGCGCGGCGCGAGCCTGATTCGTCAGCAGTAATTCCGGGATTTCAGCCTGGTCAGCACGTAGGCTGGGCCCGTGGCCGAGCAGGAAAGTCCCGACCGCACTGATCACAACATCACCTTGGACGCTGATGACGACCGGTGGGAGTGGCGGCGCCGGATCCGGGCGAATCCGAAGAAGCATCTGATCTATCGCATCGTGGTGGGCGTGGTCGGCGGTGTGCTGATCATCGCGGCGCCGCTGACCGGCTGGTTGCCTGGACCGGGCGGTATCCCCCTGTTCATCGCGGGTCTGGCGATCCTGGCGAGCGAGTTCGAGTGGGCCCAGCGACTGCTCTACCGGGTCAAGGACTGGGTCAAGGTGCTGACCACCTGGACCGGCAAGCAGCCGGCCTGGCTGAAGACGCTCGGCACGATCGCGCTGTTCTGCTGTGTGCTGGTCGCCATCTGGCTCTACATGGCTGTGCTCGGCGTGCCCGGCTGGCTCCCGGACTCGTGGGAGTCATTCCTGCACAAGTTGCCCCTGCTCCCCTGAGCCGTGCTGGATTGAGTAGGCGGGCAGTTCGATCAAGGTGCTCATCTTCTGAGCCAGCTTGATCATCTGCCCCATCAGGAACCGATTGTTCAGCAGCCGGTTGCGGGCAGTGATGGCAAGCCTGTTCGGCGGTGCGAGGAAGCGGCCCGACTGGCTGCCGTCCTGCGTCATCGACGTCGCCTTGCGCAGCCTGTCCTCGTAGCGCTCGAACGCACCCTCGCGGCCTACGGCCAGCTCCCCCGCCAGGACGTACGCCCCGACGACCGCCGTACCGGTGCCGAGTGCTCCGAAGGTTGCGCCGTACCCGGCGTCGCCGAGCAGGACGATCCGGCCCGTCGACCAGCGGTCGACGTGCACGCGGCTGATCGAGTCGAAGTACAACTCGGTTGCCGACGGCAACGCTGCGAGCAGCTCCGGGACGCGCCAGCCGAGGTCGGCGAAGTGCTCGTGGATAATCGCCTTCTGCTGGTCGCGGTCGCGCCGGTCGTAGGTCAGCACCGGCGACTTGAAGACGAAGAGCGTCCCCGCCAGCGACGGGTTGCGCGCATCCACGCCGACACCGGCCATCCGCCCGGGCACGTTGTACATCAACGAGTCCTCGACCGCGCCGAGCGTGTTCGGCACCTCCCAGCCGGCCACGTAGTACCCCAGGTGACGCTCGGTCACCTGCTCAGCCGGCCAGGCGAGCCGGCGCACCACCGAATGCATGCCGTCGGCACCGATCACCAGGTCGTACGTCTCCTCGAGCCCGCTCTCGAACGTCACGTCCACGCCACCCGCCGTCTCGTGCAGGCTCGCGATCGAGTCACCGAACCGGTACGCCGCCACGTCGCGACCGTGGTCGTACAGCACCTGGGATAAGTCCGAGCGCAGGACCTCGAGCTCGCCGCCCGCGAATTCGGCCGGCAACCGCATCAGCTGCCGACCCGACTCGTCCACGAACCGCATCGCCGTACCGCCGGTCTGCCGCTCGCGGAGGTCCGCCAGCACGCCCATCCGCTCCAGCACGGTCAGGTAGACCTCGCCCCGGAAGTCGACGGCGTACCCGCCCTTGCGTAGCGCGGGCGCGATCTCGACGACGGTGACGTCGTGTCCCGCGCGGCCCAGCCAGAGCGCGACCGACGGGCCCGCAACGCTCGCTCCTGACACCAGGATCTTCATCTCATCAGCTCCGTCCAGTTAACTGTGTCCGGTGGACACAATAATGTGTATGGTAGACACAGATCAACCGATCAGGGAAGGGGCGCCCCAGAATGACCGAGTTGCTGTGGGGTACGGCGCAGCCGCCGAGCCGGGGGCCGAAGCCGGCTGTCACGCTGGCCGGGATCGCCGAGGCCGCGATCCGGATCGCCGATGCCGAAGGGCTCGACGCTGTCTCGATGCAGCGGGTCGCGGACGATCTGCCGGTCACCAAGATGGCGCTCTACCGGTATGTGCCCGGCAAGGCCGAGCTGGTCGCGGTGATGAGCGACCTCGCGATGGGCGCCCCACCGGAACGTCCCGAGCTCCCCTGGCGCGAGGCGCTGCACGCCTGGTCGATGGATCTCTATGCGGGATTCACGCGGCACCCGTGGTTGCTGCTGTCGACCGTCGGCCGCCGCCTGGTCGGCCCGAACGAACTGACCTGGATGGATCGCGGCGTCCAGGCACTGACCGACTCAGGTCTGAACGGCAGTGAGCAGCTCGACGCAGTCATGGTGCTGGCCGGCCATGTCCGCGCGCTCGCCTTGCAGACCACCTCACTGCCCGGCGGCCGCCAGCGACTCACCGAGGAGGCGTTCCTCGGAGCCTTCGCCGAGATCCTCACGACTCATGGCGATCGGTTCCCGAGCCTGGCCGCGGCGATGCGGTCGGCCGGTCAGGACGAACAGGGACTCGAGTTCGGTCTCGCGCGGATCCTGGACGGCCTGGAGATGCTGATCACGAGCCGGAAGGGCTGAGCTTCGGCGTATTGAAACGTTGCCGGTACGTGCTGGCGCTCAGCCCGAAGTGGGACTTGAAACGGCGGGCGAAGTAGTTCTGATCGGGCCAACCGACCGACTCCCCAATCCGGCTCACCGGCAGGTCCGTGTGCAGTAGCTGGACGGCCGCCAGTTCGACGCGATGACGAGACAGATAAGCCATCGGCGGCATGCCCGTCGCTGACTTGAACAATCGCACCAGATAGCCGGGCGCCAGGTGCAGCGCCTGGGCCAGATCGGTCAGTGTCCACGGCCGCGCCGGGTCGGCCTCCAGCAGCCGCATCGCATCCAGTACGGCGGGATGGGTCTGGGCGCGGAGATCGTCGCCCTCGGCAACCTTCCGGGCCAGGCAGCTCAGGTACAGCGAGAGCCAGCCGATGAGATCGCCGCGATGCAGACCGAGCGGCCGGCCCCGCAACGACCGGAGTCCATCCAGGTGCCGACGCGCCTCGATGAAGGTGTCGCCGTCCAGATGAGTGCTCAGCACGCCGCGGCGCTGCTCGGAGAACGGTCCGGTCCAGAGCAGATAGCCGAGCAGCGGATCTTCCCGGGTCCAGGCGAGCTCACGCCGTACGAGGTCTGCTGAGAAGCAGCAGTTGTAGACCTCGAGGTTTACGCACTGCTCGTATTCGTGCCACACCCCGGGCCTGAGCAGGATCGCGTCGCCGGGCTCGAGACGCTGCCGGCCGGCTTGGCTGTGGTGCACACCTTCGCCGCCGATCACCAGCGCGACCTCGAAGAAACTGTGCGTGTGCAAGGGGTGCGAATCGACGTGCAGATGCGGTCCTGCGTGCACGATCGTCCCCTCGACGAAGTGCAGCAGGGTTCCTCGGGTCCGTACCGGCTCGTCGGCCATGCCTCACGATAGGGGCCGAGGTTCATTTCGTGCTAGGACTCGTGCACTCCGGACTATTTCTCGGCGACGCGCCGCAGCAAGCTGGCCCTGAATCGTTTCATTCGCAACGGTTGGAGCCTTATGCCGAACCTCGCCGCACCGAGCAGCATCCGCTTCGAACACCGGACCGACACTCCGTTGGGCCTCGGGACTGCCACCCCACGGTTGTCCTGGCAGATCGCGACCGCGCCCGCCGACTACGCGCAAACGGCGTACGAGGTCGAGATCATTGGTACGACGACGCAGTCGTACGTCGTGGAGTCTGCAGAGCAAGTGCTGGTGCCATGGCCTGGAGAGCCGCTCGTTTCGCGAGAACGGATCTCGGTTCGGATCCGGGTCCGCGGGGCCGACTCGTGGAGCGAGTGGAGTGAGCCCGCGAGCGCCGAAGCCGGTCTGCTCGGTCCGGATGACTGGACTGCTCGTTTCATCAGCCCGCGCAACAACGCGCTCGGGTCGCCCGCTCCCCTGCTGAACGCCGCGCTCGACCTGCCGAGTGACATCACCCGGGCCCGGCTGTACGTGACTGCGCACGGCATCTACCTCGGCGAGCTGAACGGCAGCCGGGTCGGAGACGACGAGCTGGCTCCCGGCTGGACGGCTTATCAGCATCGCCTGCGTTACCAGACGTACGACGTGACCGAGCTGGTCCAACCTGGTGAGAACCAGCTCGAGTTCCTGCTCGGCAACGGTTGGTACCGCGGCCGGCTCGGCTTCCGCGACCAGGCCCAGGTGTACGGCACCCGGCTCGCGGTCCTTGCTCAGCTCGAGGTCACCACCGGCGACGGCCAGGTTTACACGTACGGCACCGACGAGAGCTGGACCGCGCGAGAGAGCGCGATCTTGGCCGATGATCTGTACGATGGTCAGCGCACCGATCTGCGCCGGTCACCAGGACCGGACTCCCCCGTCGATGTTCTCGACGCCGATCTCGGGCTCCTCGTCGCTCCGGACGGCCCGCCGGTCCGGATCACCGACACTATTCCGGCGAGAGCGCTCTCTGAGTCGCCGAGCGGCAAGACGCTGATCGACTTCGGCCAGAACCTCGTCGGCCGCGTCCAGCTCACCGTCCGCGGTGGTGCGGCGGGTGACGAGATCGTCGTTCGGCATGCCGAGGTTCTTGAGAACGGCGAACTCGGGGTGCGGCCGCTGCGCACGGCCAAGGCCACCGACACGTACGTGCTGGCCGGCACGGACGAGGTCGTGCTCGACTCCCCGCTTACATTCCACGGTTTCCGGTACGCCGAAGTGACCGGCGTACCGGATCTTCGTCTCGAAGACCTGACCGCGGTCGTCGTCGGGAGCGACCTGCGCCGGACGGGATGGTTCGAATCGTCGAACGAGCTGCTGAACAAGTTCCACGAGAACGTCGTGTGGGGTATGCGCGGCAACTTCGTCGATGTCCCGACCGACTGCCCGCAGCGCGACGAGCGGTTGGGCTGGACCGGGGACATTCAGGTCTTCTCCCCCACCGCGAGCTTCTTGTTCGACAGCGCCGGGTTCCTCACGAACTGGCTGGCGGATCTGGCGGCCGAGCAGATGAAGGACGGTTCGGTGCCGTTCGTGATCCCCGACGTACTGCGCAATCCGGAACCGGCCACCGCAGCATGGGGTGACGCGGCAACGATCGTGCCGTGGGTGCTCTACAACCGCACCGGCGATGCCGGACTGCTCGCTCGGCAGCTGCCGAGCATGCGTGCCTGGGTGGACAAGCTCACCGCGCTGGCCGGCAACAACCTGCTGTGGTCGGGCGGCTTCCAGTTCGGTGACTGGCTCGACCCGACCGCGCCGCCGGACAACCCGTTCCGCGCCAAGGCCGATCCCGACGTTCTCGCGACCGCACATCTGGCTCGGTCGGCCGAGGTCGTTGCCAAGGCCGCCGAGGTGGTTGGCGACGCCGAGATCGCCGCGCAGTACGCCGATCTCGCGGAGCGCGTGCGGCAGGCGTTCGCCGCCGAGTACACGACCGAGGGCGGACGCGTCCTGAGCGACGCGGCCACCAACTATGCGCTCGCCCTGCAATGGGCGCTGCTGCCGACCGAGCGGCAGCGGCAGCGGGCCGGTGAGCGTCTCGCGGACCTCGTCCGTACGGCGAGTTTCCGGATCAGTACCGGTTTCGTCGGTACGCCGCTGATCGCCGACGCCTTGGCCGATACCGGACATCCCGACCTCGCGTACCGCCTTCTGCTGCAGACACACTGCCCGTCTTGGCTGTACGCAGTGACGATGGGCGCGACCACGGTCTGGGAGCGGTACGACAGCATGCTGCCCGACGGCAGCATCAACCCCGGCGAGATGACGTCGTTCAACCACTACGCCCTCGGCGCGGTCGCCGACTGGATGCACCGCCGGGTCGCCGGTCTCGCGCCGGCCGCACCGGGATACCGCTCTCTGGCGATCAGGCCACTGATCACAGGACAGCTCGAGAACGCGTCGGCCAGGCACCTCACGCCGTACGGCGAGGCCGCGGTCGCGTGGAACCGGAGCAACGGCGAGATCGCGCTCTCCGTGACCGTTCCGGTCGGCGCTCGCGCCCAGGTCGCCGTACCGGGGGCGAGTGCGCCGGTCGAGGTCGGGCACGGCACACACGAGTGGACCGCCCAAGATCCGTTCCGCGAGAACGCGGATCTCGCGACTGATCCGACCGTGCGCCAACTGATCGATCACGAAGCGACCTGGGACGCCGTGGTCGCCGGATCACGAGAGAGCGGTTTCTCCGGAGACGATGCCGCTCTGGCTGCCCGGCTGGAGCGGTATCTCGATCAGCCCGCCACCGGGCTCGCCGAAGCGGCAGGTGATCCCGCCGCCGTGAGAGCCGCTCTCGAGGCCCTTCTCAATCACTGACCCATCGCACCAATCCCCTAGGAGGTCATGATGACGTTCCGCCCAGGCATGCGAGGAGCCGCCGTACTGGCAGCTGGTTCTCTCGCCCTGACCGCGTGCAGCGCGGGCAGTCTCGGTTCCAGCGACGACTCGGGTGGGGGCCCAGGATCGAACACAGTCACGATCACCTATCTGATCGGCAATCAGGACCAGGACATCAAGACGGCCAATCAGCTCGTCAAGGACTTCACCGCGAAGAACCCCACGATCACGGTCAAGACCGAGACCCGTCCGGCCGGGAGCGAAGGCGACAACATCGTCAAGACGCGGCTCGCGACCGGCGACATGCCGGACGTGTTCAACTACAACACCGGCTCGCTGTTCCAGGCGATCGCGCCGCAGAAGAACCTGGTCCCGCTCAGCGACCAGCCGTATCTCAAGGACCTCGACGAGAACTTCACCAAGACCGTCACCGCCGACGGCCAGGTGTACGGCGTACCGGGCGGCGGCTTCATGGGCGGCGGGGTGCTCTACAGCATCCCGGTCTACACCAAGCTCGGTCTGAAGCCTCCGACGACGTGGGCCGAGTTCATGGCGAACAACGCCAAGATCAAGGCGGCCGGTGGGGTCGCGCCGGTGATCCAGACGTACGGCGAGACCTGGACCTCGCAGCTGTTCGTGCTCGGCGACTTCCACAACGTGGCCGCCGCCGAGCCCGACTTCGCCGACCGCTACACCAAGAACCAGGCGAAGTACGCGACCTCGCCGGCCGCCTTGAAGGGCTTCGAGCACACCCAGGCCGTCCACGACGCCGGCTACGAGAACAAGGACTTCGCCTCGGCCAAGCTTCCGGACGGCCTGCGGATGCTTGCCCAGGGCAAGGGTGCGCACTATCCGAACCTGTCCGGTGTGGTCGCGAACATGGTCTCGACCCATCCGGAGGCGGCCAAGAACGTCGGTCTGTTCGCGTTGCCTGGTGACGACGCGAGCAAGAACGGCCTGACCGTCTGGACGCCCGGCGCCAACTACATCCCGAAGACGACGACCGGCGACAAGCTCGAGGCTGCGAAGAAGTTCCTCGCCTTCTTCGCCAGCCCCGAAGGGTGTGCCTCGCTGTCCAAGGCCGCGGCCCCGACCGGCCCGTACGCGGTCAAGGGGTGCACGCTGCCTGACGACGTACCGCAGGCGATCAAAGACATGCAGCCCTACCTCGACAAGGAGGGTGGATCCAGCCTCGCGCTGGAGTTCCTCTCACCGGTCAAGGGCCCGTCGCTGGAGCAGATCACGGTCGAGGTCGGCTCCGGCATCCGGAAGGCCAAGGACGGTGCCGCCCGGTACGACGAGGACGTGAAGAAGCAGGCGCAGCAGTTGGGGCTGGCGGGATGGTGAGGGTGTACCGCCCCTACTCGAACTGGTTCTACCTGCCGACCGCGCTGATCTACGGGGTGCTGTTCCTGGTCCCGACCTTCGCTTCGCTCTACTTCAGCCTGACCCGGTGGAGTCTGTTCGAGTCGAAGTTCATCGGGTTCGACAACTTCAAGCTGTTCTTCCAGGAGCCGGCGCTGGTCAAGGGCTTCACCAACACGCTGATCTACGCGGTCGTCACGTCCGGGTCGAAGGTGGTGCTCGGGCTGCTGCTGGCGGTGCTGCTCACCTCGCAGATCGTTGCCCGCGGCTACCTTCGGTCGGTGGTGTTCTTCCCGGTGCTGGTCTCGACGATCGGCATCGGGCTGACCTTCACGGTTCTGATGAACCCGGAACGCGGCCTGATCAACGGTGCCCTGAGCGTGATCGGCATCGACGGACCGGGCTGGCTGACCGATCCGAAGTGGGCGTTGCTCTCGGTGGCCGCGGTCGACGTCTGGAAGGGCGTCGGCCTGGCCACCCTGATCTACATCGCCGGCATCGTCTCCATCCCGCGCGAGTACGTCGAGGCTGCGCGCGTCGACGGGGCTGGTTCGTGGGAGACGTTCCGGCGGATCGTGCTACCGCTGTCCCGGCCGGCGACGGTGACCGTGATCATCTTGTCGCTCATCGGCGGGCTGCGGTCGTTCGACCTGATCTGGGCGATGACGCGTGGCGGTCCGGGGTTCACCTCGGACGTGATCGCATCGGTGATCTACAAGCAGTACCAGGCCGGCTTCTACGGGCTGTCGACAGCCGGGAACGTCGTTCTGTTCGTCGTGGTCACCGCGGTCGTGCTGCCGCTGTCGTGGTTCCTCAACCGGCGGGAGGTCGAGCTATGAGTACGGCGGAGCTCGTCAACCACCGGCCGGGCCGCAAACTCGCGCTCAGCGCGGTCGCGATCGTGGCCTCGGTGGTCGTCTTCCTGGTGCCGTTCGCGTTCATCGTGCTGACCGCGGTCAAGGACCGGCAGCAGTCGGCGCTGCTCGACTTCTCCTGGCCGCACCAGTTCCGGTTCGTGCAGAACTTCATCGAAGTGGTCGAGGCCCGCGACTACATGCTGGTGATCGCGTTCATCAACTCGACCATCCTGACGGTCGCGAGTGTGACCGGGATGGTCGTGCTGGCGGCGATGGCCGGGTTCGTCCTGCAGCGCCGGAAGAGCCGGTGGAACCCGTTCATCAACTTCCTGGTGCTGGCCGGACTCATCATCCCGCCGGCCGTCGTACCGACGATCTGGGTACTGCAGCAGTTCGGGCTGTTCCGGACCATGCCGGGGCTGATCCTGATCGAGATCGCGTACGGGTTGTCGTTCTGCATCCTGCTGTTCCGGGCGTTCGTGTCGACCATCCCGCGGGAGCTCGACGAGGCCGCGATCATCGACGGCGCCGGACCGTTGCGGCTGTTCTTCGGGGTGATCTTCCCGTTGCTGCGATCGGTCGTGGTGACGGTCGTGGTGGTTCAGTCGGTGGCGGTGTTCAACGACTTCGTGAACCCGCTGTACTTCCTGCCCGGCGACAAGAACGCGACCGTGCAGCTGACGCTCTACAACTTCTCCAGTCAGTACTCCACGCAGTACAACCTGCTCTTCATGAACATCCTGCTGATCACGATTCCGCCGCTGATCATGTTCCTCTTCTTCAACCGGCAGATCGTCGCCGGGATGACGTCCGGGGCGGTCAAGGGCTGACTCCCTTCGACGTCGATCGAAGGTGTACCGAGACCAGCGCCCGGCTGGGACAGTGCTCGCATGCGACGCTTCCTGGCCGGGCTGCTGATGCTGCCCGCACTCCTCCCGTTCACTGCCGCCGCTCCGCAGACTGCCGCCGCGGCTGACCCAGTCAAGGTGATGCCGATGGGGTCGTCGACGACCGCGGGCAGCATCCCGGGCGGCTACCGGACCGACCTGTACTGGATGCTCACGAGTTCGGGGCAGCCGGTCGACTTCGTCGGCTCGGTCACCGACAGCACGCCCGTGAATCTGCCGGACCGCAACCACGAGGGTCACGGCGGTTGGGTGATCGACCAGCTCACCCAGGTCGCGACCGAGCGGATGCAGACCTTCCAGCCGGACACCGTGCTGCTGCACGCCGGCGCCAACGACGTGCTGCAGAACCTCAACCTCGCGAGCGCACCGGCGCGGCTGGAGAACCTGATCCGGACCATGTACGCCGTACGGCCGGATCTGGCCGTCTACGTGTCGACCGTCGGGCCGATGGCTGATGCCGCGGCGAACGCGCGGGCGGCCTCGTTCAACAACCAGCTCCCGTTCGTGGTCGGCAAGCTCGCGGCCGAGGGCAAGAAGGTCCGGTTCGTCGACAGCCGCACGGCGCTCGCCGCGACCGACGTGATGACTGACGGGATCCACCTCACGCATAGCGGCAACACCAAGCTGGCTGCGCAGTGGTACGCCGCTCTGCAGGGCTCACCGATTGTCCGGTTCGAGGCGGAGACGGCCGTGTTCGCCGGGAAGGCGCACAGTGCGGTCACGCCGCAGGCGTCGAACAACGGGAAGGCTGGGTGGATCGACGACGCGACCAGTTCGGCGACCATCACCGTCAACGCTCCGTACGCCGGCAACTTCCGGGTGCTCGTTCGGGGTGGGAACGGGTCCGGCGCACTGTCCTCACACACGCTCACCGTGAACGGCGGAGCCGCGCGCGTGATCGAATACCCGGCGTACGGGTGGGAGGCGTGGACTCAGCAGGCGCTCGACGTCAGTTTGAAGGCAGGTGCGAACACCTTCAAGTTCAGCTTCCGGACAGGCTTCGCCGAACTCGACTCGATCGACCTGGTCACGGCGTGAGCGGTTTGCGGACGAGGGCGTAGGCCTGCGGCTGTTTCTCACCCCACTCCGGTGCGTGAGTCAGGGCGGCGACCTCCTCGAAACCAGCATCTGCAAGTAGGCCGGCCACTTCTGTGGGTTCCTGCAGATAGACGTCGAGGTTGATGTCATGCCCGTAGCCGGTGTCGAGGTGGTACGTGCCGGTCCCCGCTTTGTAGCCGTAGATGAGGTGGCCGCCGGGTTGGAGGACGCGGTGGACCTCGGCGAAGGCGGCCGGCAGTTGCTCTCGGGGTGTGTGGACGAGGGAGTACCAGAGCAGGGCGCCGGCCAGCTCGCCGTCTTTCAGGTCGAGGTCGAAGATCGAGCCGACCTCGAAACGCACACGGGGGTAGGCCTCGCGCGCGACGTCGATCATGCCGGGCGTGAGGTCGATGCCGAACACGTCCAGACCGGCCGCGGCCAGGTACGCCGTGATGCGACCAGTACCGCAGCCGAGGTCGCCGATCGGCCCGGGTTGGACCACCTCGGTGAAGTAGTTGAGCATCATCCGCTCGGCGACGCCTTGGCCGACCAGGTCCTTCAGCATGGCGTGGTAGTCGGCCGCGGCGGTGTTGTAGGAGCCCTCGATATCGTTCACGCCAGGACTCTAGGCAGGCCCTCCGACAGTTTCTCGTAGTCCGACGGCTGGTTGTAGGCGTGCGCCGACAGCCGGATGTAGCTGCGGCCCTCGAAACCCGTCAGCGTGATCTCGATCTGCAGCTCGTTGGACACGTGTTCCTTGAAGGGCTCTGCGTCAGCAACGACCATCGGCAGCTCGACCAGCCGCAGAGTCGGGGCCGGGTTCGCCACCTCACCGACCGAGGTACCGAGAGCCTTGGCCACCAGACGAGCACCCTCTTCGAGCATCGCGGTGACCTGCGGCCGCCGTACCGACCACTCGAGATCCGCTAGCACCCGGAGCGATTCCGGCGCCGCGATCCAGGTCGCGTAGTCCTGCGTGCCCTGCATGTCGAACCGCTCCGGCAGGCGTTCGTCATACTCCGACCACGAAGTGATCAGCGGGTACGACGCCTGCCGCCACCGCTCGGCCACCACCAGCCCGGCCGTCGCCCGCGGGGCCGCCGGCCATTTGTGGAAGTTGCCGGTCCAGAAGTCGGCGCCATCACCGGTCGGTGCATCGATCAGCGCGGGCGCGTGGGCACCGTCCACGATGACCGGTACGTCGCGATCGTGCGCGAGCTCGACCAGTCGTGCGATCGGCAGGATCGTGCCGGTCGCGGCGCTGATGTGGTCGAGGAGCAGCACCGAAGCGCCCACCAGGGCGGGTTCGATCAGCGCGACCACGGTGTCGTCGTCCGCCTGCATCGGCAGCTCGACCACCAGTAGCTCCGCACCCCGGGCCCGCGCCACGCGCTCCGCGGCGAACCGGGAGGCGCCGTACACATGGTTGGTCGTGACGATCCGGCTGCCGCTCGGGATGGGCACCGTGGCGAAGGCGGCGGTGATGCCCGCACTCGCGTTCGGTACCAGGGCGAAGCCTTCCGGATCGGCTTCCAGGAACGCGGCGAGTTCCAGGCGGGCGGCGGTCAGCCGGGCCGGGACGGAGCGGAACCACACCATCGGGTTCGCCTCGGCCTCGGCGCGCAGTGCGCTCAGGACCTCTTGGGTACGGCGCGGAACTGCACCCCACGAGCCGTGGTTGAGGTGCACCACATCCGGATCGAGGGTCCACAGGTCTGGGCGGGGGCTGAGTACCGTCACCAGCCAAACGGTACATAATTCCTGACGTGTACCCCTACCTCGACCACGACGGTCCGATCGCGATGGCCCACCGTGGCGGCGCGCTGCACCCGGACCTGATCGGCTACGAGAACTCGCTGTACGCCTTCGAGCACGCGGTCGGCCTCGGCTACCGCTACCTCGAAACCGACCTGCACGCCACCAGCGACGGCGTCGTGATCGCGTTCCACGACCACGTCCTCGACCGGGTCACCGACCGGACCGGCGTGATCGCCGAGCTGCCGTGGTCGGAAGTCAGCCAGGCCAAGATCAACGGTCACGAACCGATCCCGCGCCTCGACGACCTGCTCGAACATTTCCCCGACACCCGGTTCAACCTGGACATCAAAGCGGAGAACGGTCTCATCCCGGCGGCCGACGTACTGCGCGCCGCGAACGCGATCGACCGCGTCTGTGTGTCCTCGTTCTCCCAGTCCCGCGTCCGCCGGATCCGCAAGCTGCTGGGTCCGAGGCTGTGCACCGGGTACGGCGACCTCGAGATCGCGCTCCTCCGTTTCCTGCCGATCGCCCTCCCCTCAGCAGGCGCATGCCTCCAGATCCCCGAGAAGTACCGGTCCCTCCGAGTCCTCACCCCCGGCCTGATCGACCGCGCCCAGTCCGCCGGCAAACAGGTCCACGTCTGGACCGTCGACGACCCCACCACCATGCACCGCCTCCTCGACGCCGGCATCAACGGCATCATCACCGACCGCACCGACCACCTCCGCGACGTACTCACCGAACGCGGCCAATGGCCCTAACGTCCGAACGATCGGAGGGCCCGCCTCCGGTTCTTCGGACGTTGCGTCCGCCTCCCCGCTAACGTCCGAACGATCGGAGGGCCCGCCTCCGGTTCTTCGGACGTTGCGTCCGCCTCCCCGCTAACGTCCGAACGATCGGAGGGCCCGCCTCCGGTTCTTCGGACGTTGCGTCCGCCTCCCCGCTAACGTCCGAACGATCGGAGGCGGGCCCTCCGGTTCTTCGGACGTTGTGAAAACGGACGGCGGCATGCGGGGGTGGGTGGGTAGGGTCCGGCGGTATGACGCTGGACGAGGTCGACGCGCTGCTGGGGCCTGAGGCGGATCATCGGGTGGCTGAGCGGGTGTTCCTTGCCGAGGGGTGGACGCCCTGCGGGGCTGGTGATTGGGCGTCGGCGTTACGGTCGCCGGGCGGGGATCTCGCCGTACGGATCAGTCCGTTCGATCCGGCGGGGCCGTATGTGGCGGAGATCTATCGGGAGGCCGCGCACACTCGGCAGGTGCCGCGGTTGTTCGTCCATCGGCGGTTGGCCGGTGGTGGGGATTTGTCGGTGATGGAGTGGCTGGCCGCCGTACCGGAGGTGGAGGCGGTTGCGTTCCACCGGGCGATCGCCGAAGCCGCGCCCGAGGTTGCCGAGCTCGCGGACGTGATCCGCCGAGTCCACGAGCGCGCGCAGGTGGAGTTGCCGTGGTGCGGACCGATCGACGTGAACCCGGACAACGTGATGCGAGCTGCCGACGGCCGGCTCGTGATCGCAGACCTGTTCTCGGCGGCCGGACCCGAGCTGTACCGGACCGCCGCCGACGATCCCGCGCTCGTGGCAGCTCGGATCCCGGAGTGGGAGCGACGGTTCATGGTGGAGATTCCGTTGACGTCTTCGGGGCCGTGGGAACCCGGAGCGCAGGAGAAGCTGCGGGCCGGGCTCGCCGCGGCGGACGCGGCACGGTCACGTTCCTGACAAGACGCGCTTCTTGGTCCCGCGGAACTGACACACTCTGCGCATGGGACTTCTCTCCGCCCCCGCCGGTGTCGACAAGCGGGAGTACTGGGGCTTCAGCCTCTACGACTGGGCCAACTCCGGTTACGTCACCACGGTCGGCACGGTGCTGTTCGCGCCGTACCTGACGTCGGTCGCGGAAACCGCGGCGTGCGGGTACGTCGGTACGGCGGACAAGCCGTGTCACACCAATCTCGACGTACTCGGGCTCGGTATCTCCCCCGGATCACTCGCCTTCTACGTGGTCACGGTCGCGACACTGATCTCGGCGTTGTTCCTGCCGGTGGTCGGCGCGATCGCGGACCGGCTCGAGCGCAAGAAGCTGCTGATGTGCGGATTCGCGTGGGCGGGCGCGCTGGCGGCGTGCTGCATGGTCTTCGTCGACGGTGGTCGCTGGCAGCTCGGCGCGCTGCTGCTGTTCATCGGCAATCTGTGTCTGGGGTCGTCGATGGTGGTGTACGACTCGATCCTGATCGACATCGCGCCGCCGGACGATCGTGACGACGTCTCGTCGCGGGCCTGGGCGTTTGGGTACCTCGGTGGCTTCATCCTGCTCGCCATCAACCTCGGCGTCGTCACCGCCCACGAGGCGCTCGGCCTCAGCCAGGGCACAGCGGTCCGGCTCAGTCTGCTGAGTGCCGGCCTGTGGTGGGGCGCGTTCACGTTCTTCCCGTTCCTCAAGCTGCGCAACCGGCCGCCGACGAACGTCGTACCGGTTCGTAGCGGCAGCCTGATGAAGCAGAGCTTCGGACAGCTCGCCGCGACGATCACGCACATGCGCGCCTATCCGATGACGCTGCTGTTCCTGGTCGCCTACCTGTTCTTCAACGACGGCATCCAGACCGTCATCTCGGTCTCCTCGACGTACGGCGAGAAGCAGTTGGGGTTCGAGACGCAGATCCTGATCATGACCATCCTGCTGGTCCAGTTCGTCGCCTTCTTCGGAGCACTCGCCTTCGGCCGCTTCGCCCGGCGCTTCGGCACCCAGCGCACGATCATGGGCGGCCTCGTGCTCTGGATGGTCATCGTGGTCGCCGGCTTCATGCTCCCCGAGCGCCAGGTCGTGCCGTTCCTCGCCATGGGCGTCGCCATCGGCATCGTCCTCGGCGGCACCCAGGCACTGTCCCGCTCAGCCTTCAGCCAACTGATCCCGAAGGGCCGCGAAGCCGAATACTTCTCCCTCTACCAAGCCGGCGAACGCGGCACCTCCTGGCTGGGCACCCTCGTCTTCGGCCTCGTCCACCAGATCACCGGCTCCTACCGCCCCGCCATCGTCGCCCTCGGTCTCTTCTTCCTGATCGGCCTCATCCTCCTCAGCCGAGTAGACATGCGCCGAGGAATCACCGAAGCCGGCAACCCCCAACCCACCGTCGTCTGACCACCGACTGGAAGCACCGTGTCGCCGGACATCGATTTCTGACGACACAGTCCTTCCACTCGACGCCCCGGCCGCTGTTCCCCCACGGCGACCGGAGCCACCGTGCGCGCCGGTGCGGGAATGCACGGGATGCGGGAAGGGGCGGACCGCCAGCACTGCCCAACGCTGTGCAGCTCGGCCAATTCACGCTCAGCACGACCTCCGCGAGTGCCCGCGCGCGAGGTTGCACAGTGGTGGAGATCCGCCCTGGAGTCCAGTCGCCCGATCCCCCGGCGCACACCCCGTGGGACCTTCCGCCCGGGCCGCCCGCCGTTGCCGCGATGGTCGAACCCACCTTGAGCGCCCATCAACCACATCCCACCGGCACGCATGACCGAACCGTGCCCAAAGTCACCGCTACGCGGCACCTTGAGCACGCATCAACCACATCCGACCGGCACGCGTGACTGAACCGTGCTCAAGGTGATCGCGCTGCGCACAGCCACCCACAATTTCGACGGATATCCGTTGGTGTTGCCCCTTCCCCTCTGCGCCAGGCTGGTCGTGAGTCGGTTGGCGATTGGCGAAGGAGCAGGGTGATGACGGTCAGTGTGGGGTTTACGGCGGTGGAGATTCGGGAGTTGGTGCATGGGTATTACGTGCAGCCGCATGGGCAGAAGATGGCGTGGCTGGCTGCGCAGGGTGTGTCGTATGTGCGGTTCCGGGATTGGCGGGCGACGGTGTTCGAGGGTGATCTGGACCGGCGTCTGGTCCCGCGAGAAGGTAGTCCTATGACTGTGCCATCGCCCAAACGGACCGCGTTGGAGAAAGCGCGGGCGGCTGAGGCCGCGGCGCATGCGGCTGAGGTCGCGAAACTGACCGAGCGGATCCGTGAGCTGGAGGGCACCAACGACACGCTGGGAAAAGCTATCGGGCTCTTGCATGCGATGAACGAGCAAGAGCCCGGCGATGCCCCGGCGAGCAGCGATCCGTCGACTTCCTGATCGCCGAGAACGAGCTGATCCTCGACCTGACCGGCCAGTTGGGGTCTCAGCGCAGCGCGTTGGAGCTGGCCGGGGTGTCGCGGTCGACGTGGCATTACCGGACCTGCCCGCGGGAGCCGGTGGCTGATCCTGTGCTGCATAAGGACCGGGCTTACCGGTCGCGGATCTCGGCGGCTGATCGTGGCCTGATCGCGGACAAGATCACGCTGGCCTGGGCGGGTGGGAACTCTGTCGATCACGCGTTCGCGACCGCGTGGGACGCCGGTGTGATGCTGGCGTCGCGGCGGTCGTGGTGGCGGATCGCAGCCGGTATCCCTGACCAGTCCCAGCGGCCGGTCGCGCCCACCCGCAAGGGCAGCAAGACACCGCGTGAAACACCGGTACTGGAAGCGACCGGGCCCGGGCAGGTCTGGTCCTGGGACATCACCGACCTGCGGTCCCCCTGGCGCGGCAAAGCGTTCAAGGGCTACTCGATCATCGACATCTATTCGCGCAAGATCGTCGGCTGGAGAGTCGAGGAACGCGAGGTCGACGACCTGGCCGTGGAAATGTTCCAGCACGCGTTCGCCATGCACGGGACACCGCGGGCCGTGCACGCCGATTCCGGATCCTCGATGCGCTCCAACGTGCTCAAGGAGCTCCTCGCCGAGGCCGGCGTCGCGCAGACCCACAACCGGCCCCGGGTGTCCAACGACAACCCGTTCTCCGAATCAGAGTTCCGCACCATGAAATACCGGCCGAACTACCCCGGCACCTTCACCGACCTCGAGCACGCTCGTGCTCACCTGGCGACCTACGTGCCTTGGTACAACAGCCAGCACAAGCACTCCGGGATCGCGCTGTTCTCACCCGACCAGGTCCACAACGGCACCTGGCGCCACCTGTGGCACCAACGCGACCAGACCCACCAGGCCTACTACACCGCCCACCCCGAACGATTCCGGAACCGGCCCCACACCCCAGCACCCGCACAGACCGTCGGCATCAACCTCCCCCAAACCAACCACCCAGCAAAAACCACCCAACGACTCCAAGCAGCTTGACAACGCCCGTTCTCTGGTCATTTTTCGAGGGGAGGAGGGGCACATTCAGGGGTTATCCGTTCAAGTTGCCGTCGGGGGTCAGGTGGCGTTGGGGCCTACGTCTGCGGCGGTCAGGGGGCGGCGTACTGGGGTGGTGGTGGAGTACTCGTCGGCGCCTGTGTCGTATGGCGCGGTGCGGGGGTGGCCGTCGATGTCGTCGGTTGCGCGGGTGGAGTGGTTGGTGGTGGCGGCGTTGATGGCTGCGCTGCCGGAACCGAGGCGGTAGATGCCGTCGGAGGCGGCGGTGAGTTTCGGGTCGGCTCGGGTGAAGCCGGAGGACGGGATGGTGCCGTTGGAGGCGGAGCCCCAGAGGATGTTGCCGGAGAAGGTGACGCCGGACTGGTAGGGCAGGTCGGTCAGGTTGCCGCTGGTGCCGACGATGAGGTTGTCGCGGATCTGGCAGGCCAGCGGTGGGATGGTGCGGTTGCTTTCGCCGGCGATGCCCTTGGTGTTGTTGCGCAGGGTGTTGAGGACGATGACGACCCGGTCGGGGGCGTCGTTGCCTTTGCGGGCGGTCTCGGACTCGCCGGGGACGTGGTCGCGCGAGCTGCCGCTACCGAGGACGATGCCGGCACTGCTGGAGCCGTCGACGCCGTCGACGTAGTTGTTCACGATCAGGTGGTCGTTGCCGTAGATCCGGATGCCGTTGCGGCCGGACAGCACGTAGTTGCTCTCGACCCGGCTGCCGTTGCCGTGCCGCAGCACGATGCCGCCGAGGCTGTTGCGGATGGTGTTGTAGCGGATCGTGTTGCCGGACGACTTCACCGAGATCGCCTCGGGGTCGCCGTTCGCGCGCTCGAACAGGTTGTACTCGACCGTCGCGTCGGCGTCCGCGAGCGCGCGGCTGCTGACGCCGAGCCGGATCGCCTCGCCGCCGTTCTCGCCGCTGAAGGTGTGGTCGCGGAAGTGGTTGCGCAGGATGTAGGTGCGCAGCGCGATGGTCTCGTTCTCCGGGTCGTTGTTGGCCGGACCGTCGATCACCAGGTAACAGCCGACGGAGGTCTTGTCCCGGAAGATGTTCCGGTCGATCTTGACGTCGTTACCCCGTACGACGACCGAGTGGCTCGCCGCCGAGCCGAGGGCGAACTCGTTGCGGGTCAACCGGATCCGGCTCGAGTTGGCCACCAGGTCCAGCGAGCTGGTCTGTTTGAACACGAAGCCGCTGATGGTGATGTTCGACGAGTTCGAGAAGACGAAGCTCTTCGTGCCGGTCAGCGTCACCCCGCCCTTGGTCTCGGCCTGGATCGTGATCGGCGAACTGGTGGTGCCGTTGCGGCCGGAGATCGTGATGCCGCTGGACCCGACGGCGTACGAGCCGTTGGCCAGTGTGATCGTGGTCCCGGCGGTGGCCGAGTTGATGGCCGACTGCAGGGCGGCCAGCGAGGTCACTGTGGCGGCTTCGGCGGATCTGACCGCGATGGCCGTAGCGCCGATCGCGCCTACGGCGCCGGCCAGCAAAGTGCGACGTTTCATGACGATTCTCCTCAACTGCGTGGGCGGTACAGCTTTCGGTACGCACTCGGGGTGACCGAGCTGACTTGACGGAAGACCTTGGAGAAGTACGACTGGTCCATCCCGACGGCGGCGGCGATCTCCTCCATCGGGCGGTTCGTGGTGGTGAGTTCGCGCTGGGCCCATTCGATCCGGGTGCGCTTGATGTACTGCTTGGGCGACAGGCCGAACTCGGTCCGGAACCGCCGGACGAACGTCGCCAGGTCCTGCCCGAAATGGGCAGCCAGCACCTCGACCGTCAGCGGGTTGCTGAGGTTCTGCTGGATGTACTGCACGACGCTGGTCTCACTCGACTGCTGATGTGACAGCCGCACGGACCCAGCTGGCGCACTGTCCAGGTAGTGCGCGAACAGCGCGGTCAGAGCCGACCGCACCCGCAGCGGCGTCGCGAGACCTGGCGGATCCCGGTCCGCTGCGCCGACCTGCTCGAACAGGAGCGCGGCCTCGTCCGGTGACTTGCTCCGCACGATGTTCGGCAGTGTCAGCACCTCGCCGATGTCGCGGTCCCCGATCAGCGCCGAGAAGTGCAGCCAGTGCTTACGGAAGACGTTGTCGCTGATCGTCTCGTACGACACCGGTACGTCGGCCGGGAGGTAGCACAGCTCCCCCGGCTTCGGGAACAGCTCCTGGTCCCCCACCACGAGCCGGCCTTCGCCCTCGAGGATCAGGTAGAGCCGCGAGAACGGATCCGGCAGCAACGCCCGGGACCATTCCCGATGCACCTTGGTGATCCGGGCCGCGACGACGAGGTCGAGCCGGAGCCGATCCAGGTGGGTCCGGATCAGCTCCTCCTCCCGCTGCGACGTCGCCACGACATCAGGCGCCGTACTCATGTCGGGCGCCGTACTCATGCGGAGTGCGGTCCGACGTCGCTCGCGGTCAACGGCCGTCGGCAGTTCGGCCGCCGCGAGTACTCGTCGGCGCCGACATCGACCCGCCCGGTACGGCGGTCGCCGTCGAGGTCGGTGTCGATATCGGGGTAGCTGCGGGTGGCCGCGTTGATCGCCGGGCTCCCCTTCGCCAACCGCCGGACCCCGTCCGGACCGGCCACCAGCCGCGGATCGGCGCGTCGGAACCCACCGGCAGGCGCATTCCCGTCCGTGGCCGCGCCCCAGTGCAGGTTGCCCGACCAGGTGATCCCGTCCTGGAACGGCATGTTCATCAGTTGCCCACGATCGCCCATCAGGAGATTGTCGGTGATCGTGCAACCGAGCGGCGGGAGGGTCCGGTGACTCTCGCCGCTCACCGCGTTGTCGCAGTCCAGAACCGTGTTCAGCGCGATCTGGACGCCGTCGGGCGCGTCGTTCCCGGTCCGCGACGTCGGCGGCTCACCCGGGTAGTGGTCGCGGACGTTCCCGCTCCCGAGCACCACGCCAGTCCCGGCGATGTTCTCCAGATAGTTGTTCACGATCTGGTGATCGTTGCCGTAGATCCGGATCCCGTTCTTTCCGGAGAGCAGGTAGTTGCCTTCGACCCGGTTCCCGTTCCCGTGCCGCAGCACGATCCCGCCGAAGCTGTTCCGGATCGTGTTGTGCCGGATCAGGTTGCCCGACGACTTCACCGAGATCGCCTCGGGATCGCCGTTCGCCCGCTCGAACAGGTTCGACTCGATCACCGCACCCGCCGTCGAGAGCGCGCGCGGACTAACCCCCAGCCGAATCGGCTCACCGCCATTGTCACCAGGAAAGCTGTGGTCGCTGAAATGATTGCGGTAGACATGGACACCCTGCGCCATCTGGTCGGTCCCGGCGCCTTCGATGCCGAGGTAGATCCCGAGCGTCGTCTTCCCGTGGAAGGCGTTGTGGTCCAGCGTCGTGTGATCGGCCCGGACCATCACCCAATGCACACCGGCGATATCGGCCAGCTGGAAGTCGTTGCGGGTGAGCCGGATCCGGCGGCAGTCCGCCGGCACCTCGAAGCCTTTACTCTGCCGGAAAGCAAACCCTTCGAGCGTGATGTCCGACGATCCCGTGAGCACGAAGCTCTGCTCACCGGTCAGTACGGCGCCACCGGTCGACTCCGAGCGGATCACGATCGGCCGGTGCGGGCGGCCGCGCAGGCCGGTGATCGCGATCGGCTGCCCGGCCGGCACCTGGTAGATGCCGTCGGCAACGGTGATCACGGTGCCCGGACCCGCCGTACCGAGGGCTCGGCGTAGTTCGTCGAGCGAGCGGACGTGCCGGCGGTCCAGGCTCAACGCCGCGTCAGGGCGGTCAGCGGCGGTGCGGGCAGTGGCGGGACGGGCAGCGACGGTGCTCACAGCAACTCCAGCAGTGGCAGTGGCCAGAAATGTACGGCGGTTCATTGGAGCCTCACCCTTTCAACGCGCCCGCGGTCAGGCCGCGGGCGAAGGAACGCTGGAAGAACAGGAAGACCGTCACCGACGGCAGCAACGCCAGCAGCGAGGCGGCCATCACCACCCCCGGGGTGACCACCGGGTCGATCCGCAGCGTCCGCAGTGCCAGCGGCAGCGTGTACGAGTCGGAGTTCGTTGCCACCAGCAACGGCAGCAGGTACTGGTCCCAGATCATCGTGAAACCGAACACCCCGATCACGCCGAGGGCCGGCTTGCACAGCGGAAGGATGATCTGCCCGAAGATCCGGAACTCACCGGCCCCGTCGATCCGGGCCGCCTCCTCCAGCTCGCGCGGCACATCCTTCATGAACTCGGTCATCACCAGGATCGAGAACGCCCAGGCCCCGAGCGGCACGATCATCCCGGCCAGCGTGCCCATCAGGTTGAGATGCAGCAGCGGTACGTCGGCCAGTACCAAGGTCAGCGGCAGCGCCAGGATCTCCTCGGGCAGCATCATCGTGGCCAGGATCGCGACCATCACCAGCGTCATCCCGGGAAAGATCTTCCGGGCCAGTGCATACCCGGCCAGCACAGAGACCGCGACCTGGAGCAGCAGCCCGAAGCCGACCACGAAGAACGAGTTCAGCAGATACTTGAGAACGCCGTGATCGAACGCGATCTTGAAGTTCTCGAGCGTCGGGCTCTTCGGGATCACGCTCAGCTGAGTCGGATCTGACACGTGGTTGAACGAACTGACCAGCAGCGCGAGCAACGGTCCGGCGAACACGACGAATAGCCCGGCGTAGATCACGGTCCGCGCCACCCGCGCGGCAGGACTCTTGCTTTCAGTGAGACCTAATGCGGTCTCAGTGGCGGCGCTCACGCGACTCGCCTCCTTCGGAGCATTTGGACGCAGACCGTCAGAACGAGGGTCGCGAGGAATAGCAGTACGGCGCCCGCCGACGCGATCCCGAGCCGGTTCTGCTCGAAGCCGAGCTTGTAGATCAGCGTCATCAGTACTTCGGTCGAGCCGTTCGGCCCGCCGTTGGTCAGCAGGAAGACCTCGGTGAACGCCCGGAACCCACGCACGGCCGCAAGGATGAACAAGATCGCGAACACCGGACGCAACCCCGGCAGCGTGACATGCAGGATGCGCTGTTTGGTCGAGGCGCCGTCGACAACCGCCGCCTCGTACAGACCACGGTCGATCCCGGCCAGTCCGGCGAGGAAGATCATCATGTCGTACGGCGCTCCCCGCCAGATCCCCGTCACCACGATCGACGCCAGCGACGTGTCAGGGTCGTTGATGAACCCCGACGGACCGAGCCCGATCAGACCGAGCACCTGGTTCAGCAGACCATCGGCGGTCGGGTGGTACATGATCCGCCAGAGCTCGGCGACCACGGCGATCGGTACGACGACCGGCAGGAACGCGGCCGACCGGATAAACGTCAGCTTGCGGGTCTGGCCCTCCACCAGCAGTGCCAGTACGAACCCGAGCAGCATCGAACCGGCGGTCTGCCCGACGGCCAGCACGATCGTGTTCCAGGTCGCCGACCGGAAGCCCTCCGACGACAGGATCTCGCTGTAGTTCGCCGTACCGACCCACAGGTTGCCGAGGTAGGGCCGCACCTCCTGCACCGACATCGAGATGGCCTGCGCCATCGGGATGAACTTGAAGTACAGGAACAGGATGAGCGCCGGCGCCAGGAACAACCACGGGATCCACCAGGAGCCCGCCGTACGGCGATTGCGGCCGAGGCGGCGCGACGGGGTCCGCCGCGCCACCTCACCTGCCGCGCGCGGTTCCCGCCCCGCCGGTCGGGCCTCCGCCTCACGGACACTCACGACGCGCCGATGCCCTGCTGCTTGAGGGACTCGGCGAGCTTGCCGTCGAGCTTGGTCAGCTCGGCAGCGACATCCAGGCTGCAGTCGGCGATCAGCGCGTTGACAGTGTCGGCGCTCGCCTGCCGGACCGGCGTCCAGTTCGGGATGCTCGGCGCGTACCGGCTGTGCTCGCGGTAGACATCGGCGTACACCTTCCAGCGCGGGTCCTTGCGCACCGAGGTGACGTCGACGGTCTTGTTCACCGGCAGCTGCACGTTGAAGGCCTTCTCGCCTTCCATCCCGAGCTTCTGCGCCTCCGGCGAGATGATGTACGACGCCCACGCGTTCTGCCCGGCCTCGTTCGCCGACCCGGCCATCAGGTACGCGCTACCGCCCTCCGCGAGCACGGTCGCGTCCTTCGCACCCTTCGGCAGCGGGACCACCTCGTACTTGTCCTTGCCGAGACTCCCGTCGAAGCGGGGCATCAGGTACGGACCGACGACGTACATCCCGGCTTTGCCGGCCTCGAAGGTCTCGTTGGTGGGTGGCGTGTCCATCGTCGCCGCGCCCGGCTGGACGACCTTCTCCGTGCACGCGAGATCGCGGAACCACTTCGTCGCGGCCACCGATTCCGGCGTGGACATGGACGGCTTGTACTTGCCGTCGGCCTGCTTGGTGATGAAGTCGCCGCCGGCGCCCCAGAGGAAGTTCGAGAAGTACCAGGACGCGTAACCACGCTTGGTCGACCCCGGTACGGCGAGGCCGGCGGTGTCGTTCTTGCCGTTGCCGTCGGGGTCCTTCGTGGTGAACGCCTTGGCCAGCGCGACGAACTGCTCGCGGTCGGTCGGAGCCGGCAGACCGACCTTCGCGCGCCAGTCCTTGCGGATCAGCAGGGCCGAGGCCTGCGCGGAGTACGGAACGCCGTACATCTTGCCGTCGCCGGACTTGGCCGCCGCGAGGGCGGACTCGAGGAGCTGATCGCTGTGCTTGACGGCGGCCGGGTCGACCTCGCGGACGATTCCCTGGGTGACCATCGTGCCGAGCTGCGAGGAGTCGTTCATGACGATGTCCGGCAGATCCTTCTGCGCGGCTCGCTGGGACAGCTTGGTCTCGAAGTCGTCGAAGATCGCGGTCACCTCGATCTTCTGGCCGGTCGCCTGCTCGAACGCGGCGGCCAGCTTCTTCATCCCCTTCTCGCCGTCACCACCGGGCGTCGTCCGCGTCCACAGCTCCAGCGTGGCCTTCGGATCCTGCTCGGCCTTCGCCGCTCCGGTGCTCCCGCAACCCCCGACGGCCAAGGCTGCCCCAAGCCCGACCGCAACCCACTTCAACGACGACTTCGCCATCCCGCCCACCTCAGATTTGTACTTTTTGGACCTCATTTCGTCGGAAGATAGCGCTTTCCCGGCTGGGCGGTCAATGATTCATCCGATGTCTGTTGCCGGGCCGTGACATGGGTGAGCGCCCGGCCGGGGTGCAGGCCGGGCGCTCGGAATGTGCGCAGCTGGCGGTTAGCGCGAAGGGGTCGCGCCTGGGGTGCGGCCGCCGCCAGCCGGGAAAGTGCCGCCCTGACGGACGCTGCTGGCCGTCACCGAGCCGTCGGTGTTCTGTCCGGTGACGACCACCTGCTCACCGGCTTTGAGGTCGCCGGCCGTGCCCTTGGCCGTGATCTCGAAAGATGTCTCACCGGTGAGCTTCACGGTGACGTCGCCGCTCTGCGTCTTCACGACCAGCTGAGAGTCGGTCGCGGACACCACAGTGCCGACCGTGGCCGCAGCTCCCCCGGTTCCCTGACCACCTTGGCCACGGAACCCGCCGTTGTACCCACCAGCAGGCCCGCGACCCGCCGCGGTCTGCTGCGGCGTGCTGTCCGACGCGAAGGCCGCATGCAGACCTGCGCCACCGGCCAGGCCGATCGCGAGAACCACCACACCAGCCAGTACGGCGGTCGCGGTCGGCAGGCTG
The DNA here is from genome assembly GCF_004348455.1 of Kribbella albertanoniae. Classification (GTDB taxonomy): domain Bacteria; phylum Actinomycetota; class Actinomycetes; order Propionibacteriales; family Kribbellaceae; genus Kribbella; species Kribbella albertanoniae. Next base: position 41,458 of record NZ_SMKA01000014.1, on the reverse strand, counting down.
AGTGTCTTCTTCGGCTTCAATGCCTCGTCGACCTCGTCATCGGACCCGATCTGGGCGAACTCATCGGGCGTTTGGTTACTCATCGGGTGTTGCCTTTCACTCGTGACGTAGGGCGTCGATGGGACGAAGACCGGCGGCTCGGTGCGCCGGCATGCTGCCGAAGAACAGGCCGACCGCGGCGGACACCCCGAGGGCGAGCGCGATCGACGACGGGACCAGGACCGGTGTGACCCCGGCCAGCTGGAACTGGGTCATGATCAGCGCAGCCGCGACTCCGACGGCACCGCCGATCAGGCTGAGGAGGGTCGCCTCGATCAGGAACTGGCCGAGGATCGTCCGCCGCCGGGCTCCGAGTGCCTTCCGGATTCCGATCTCGCGGGTCCGCTCGGTGACCGTGACGAGCATGATGTTCGTGACCCCGATCCCGCCGACCACGAGACTGATCGCGGCAACCGTGGCCAGCAGTGCGGTGAAGGTCGCTGCGGTGTCCTGGCTGGTCTGCAGAATCTGGGCCGAGTTGGTGATCCGGAACGGCGAGGTCGTGGTGGCCGGCACCTGATGCCGTGCGGTCAGCAACTGGGTGACCTCGGCCTGGGCCAGGTCGACCCGATCCTTGTCGGCGGCCTGGACGACGATCTGACTCAGAGCGCCGTACCCGGCCTGAGTGGCGCGCAGCGTGCTGATCGGCACGATCGCGGTCGCATTCGGGTCGTTGAACCCGGTGCTGTCCTTACTGGCAAGGACGCCTCGTACGACGAAATCGACCGCGCCGAGCTTGACCGTCTGCCCGACCGCGGTCTGGGCGCGGCCGAACAGTTCAGTCGCGGTGGTCTGTCCGAGCACGATCACACGCTCGGCCGAGTCGACGTCCTGCTGGGTGAACGACTGCCCGGTTCCGACCGGGGTATTGGTGGCCGGGAGGTACGCCGGCGTCGTACCAATCACCTGGTTGATCGTGTAACTCGTGTCGCCGTTGGTCGCCGTACCGGAGCTTGTCATGACCGGGGCGACCGAGGCCACGTCCGGCGCGAGACGGCGGTCGGCGAGCGCGGCCACGTCGTCGAGGGTGAGCGCGTACTGCTGCGCCGACGGTCCGGCCTGGCCGCGGGCGAACCCGCCGCCGCCACCGGTGGTCGAGACCGTGAGCAGGTTTGTGCCCATCGCCTCCAGACGGCTCTGCACGGCCTTCCCAGAGCCGTTGCCCACCGCAACCAGCACGATGACCGCGCCGACTCCGATCGAGACTCCGAGCACAGTGAGCAGGGATCGCAGCTTGTTGGCACTGAGCCCGCGCAAGGCGGCCCCGAACAGATCGCGGGGTGACATCAGCGCGTCACCTCGTCGAGAACGATCCGGCCGTCGGCCACCTGGATCAGCCGGCGGGCCCGCGCGGCCACGTCGTTCTCGTGGGTGATCACCACGACCGTCCGGCCTTCGGCGTTCAGCTCGTCGAACATGCCGAGAACCTCGTCGGTCGAGTGCACGTCGAGGTTGCCGGTCGGCTCGTCGGCCAGCAGGATCCGCGGGCCGGTGGCCAGGGCACGGGCGATCGCGACCCGTTGCTGCTGACCGCCGGACAGCTGGTTGGGCCGGTGGTCGGCTCGGTCCGAGAGGCCGACCAGCTCGAGAGCACGATTCGCTCGAGTACGGCGTTCAGCGCGGCGCAGGTGGGCATACGTCAGCGGGAGCTCGACGTTGGCCAATGCGGTGGTGCGCGGGATGAGGTTGAAGGACTGGAAGATGAAGCCGATCTTGCGGCCGCGCACGAGGGCCTGCTGGTCCTCGGACAGCCCGGCGACATTGCTGCCGTCCAGGAAGTACTCACCGCGGGTCGGTACGTCGAGGCAGCCGAGGATGTTCATCAACGTCGACTTGCCGGAACCGGACGAGCCCATCACGGCGACGTACTCGCCGGCCTCGACCCGCAGCGAGACACCCCGAAGCGCGTGTACGGCGGTCTCCCCCGCGCCGTACGTCTTGGTGACACCGCGGATGTCGATCAGGGCGTCAGCGCTCACCGGTTGCCACCGGCATTGCGCTGAACCGGAAGCTGACCGCCACCGCCACCGGCAGGGAACTGGCCGCCACCTGGCGCCTGCCCGGTGCGGCCCTGGCCGGTCTGGCCTGCGCCGGTGCCACCGATCGCGCCCTGCAGGAGTTCGACCTGGTCGCCCTCGTTCAGCCCGGTCTTGATCTGGGTGAAGCTGCCGCCCTTGATGCCGATCTCGACCTCGCGGCTGGTTCCGTCGGCCATCGTCACGGTGTTCGTCGTACCGGTCGTGACGACCGCCGTACTCGGGACGTAGAGGACGTTGGCCGCCTTGGCGGTCTGAACCGTGACGTTCGCGGTCTGGCCCATCCGGGCGTTCGCCGGGAGTTTGGCCAGCGAGAAGGTGGCCGAGTACGACACCACCCCGTTGGTGGTGGTCGGGGTCGGCGAGACCGAGGCCAGGGTCGCGGTGAGGTTGGCGCCGGGCTCGGCGTTCAGGGTGACGGTGGCGGACTGGCCGGCCTTGATCTTGATCGCGTCGGCCTCGGGGAAGGCGGCCGAGACCTGGAGTGCCTTCAGGTCGGAGATGTCGGCAAAGCCCGTGCCGGCGGCGGACGTCGTACTGGTGGAGGTTGACCCTTGAGCTGAGGTCGAGCCGGAACCACTGCTGGTCCCTGAGCCTGTACTGCTGCTCGACCCCGCGACCGAGCCGACCGAGCCGTTGATCGCGGTGATAGTTCCGGCGATCGGCGCCTTCAGCGTGGTCGCGGCGACCGCCGACTTGGCGGCTACGACATCCTGGTCAGCCTGCTCCTTGTCCGCCTTCGCCCGGGCCAGCGACGCCTCGGCGTTGCTGACGGCAACTTCCGGGTTCTGCGTTTGAGTCTGACCCTGTGCCTGAGCTTGACCTGTCGGCGTGGGCGAGGCTGAAGCCTCCTCGGCCGCCTCCCTCGCGTCCACGGCGTCGTCGAGCGACTCATCGGCCGCCGTCACGGAGTTCGCCGCGGCGATCTGGTTCTGTTCGGCGATCCGCAGTTGCCGCTCGGCCGCGGCCGGGTCGACCTTGGCGATCGCGGCGCCCTTGGCGACCACCTGGCCGACCTTGACCAGGATCTGGGTGACTGTGCCGGAGGTCTCGAACTGTGGCGAGGCTGTCTGGGAGCTGGCCAGCGTCCCACTGGAGCTGACGCTCGCGACCACGTCGCCGCGGGTCACCGCGACACTTGGACGGGTCGCCGCGGCGGATGGTTCATCCGCCCGGAAGAACAGGAAGTACGCCGTCACGGCGATCGCGGCGACGACGGCCACCAGGGACACGTTGAGCAGACTGAGGCCACGGAGTTTGTGGCGGGGTAGCACCATGGGACCTGAAGCTAGAGACGGTTGCTGAGGAAGTGGTGCCTGATTCCTGGCAACTGACTGTGAACTTCGCGCGTCTGTAGTACGGCTGCTGTTGAGCGATCCGCGACACACCGTGATCTGTGTACGCCTGATGACAGGGCGTCATGACGGTGCTGTCAGGTGCGTACATATCGCTCGGGCATGCCAAAATGGGAATGATCCGGGCCGACCGACCGTTGGCACGGATGACGATCTCGGAGGTTTGACATGTCTAATCGCGTACTGCGTGGTTCGGGGCTGGGTGGGGTCAGCTTCGAGGATGACCGTGGTGTCGAGTTCGCGCCGCGCCAGATGATCACGTACGACTGCCCCCGCGGTCACGTGGTCGAGGTGACGATGGCGCACGACGCCGAGGTGCCCGCAATCTGGGAGTGCCCGCACTGCGGCAGCGAGGCCGCTCGCTCGACCGGTGAGAAGCCGGAGCCGAAGCAGGAGAAGCCGGCCCGGACGCACTGGGACATGCTGCGTGAGCGCCGGAGCATCTCGGAGCTCGAGGAGCTGCTCGCCGAGCGCGTGGACCTGCTCCGCAAGGGTCAGATCGGCCCAGCGCACCTGCACCGGACCAAGCGCCCCGCCTGACGTAATTTCTGGAGCCCGGATCGCAATGGCGCGATCCGGGTTTCTTCATGTGCTCGGTTGCCTAAAGCCTTTAGGTTTGTGCATAATAAGTTATGGCACGAGTGGGATTGACTCCGGACCGGCTGGCCCGGGCCGGTGCTGAACTCGCCGATGAGATCGGCTTCGACCAGGTCAGCGCGTCGGCGCTGGCCCGGCGCTTCGGCGTACAGGTCGCCAGCCTGTATGCGCACGTTCGCGGCGCGCACGACCTCAGGTCGCGGATCGCTCAGGTTGCCCTCGACGAGATGGCCGATCGGGCCGCCGAAGCGCTGGCCGGGCGGGCTGGCCACGATGCGCTCGTGGCGCTGGCCACGGTCTACCGCGACTACGCGCGTGAACACCCCGGTCGGTACGCCGCTTCGCAGTACCGGGTCGATCCCGGCTCGCCTGCCGTGGACGCCGGGCGGCGGCATACGGAGCTGACCCGGGCGGTTCTGCGTGGCTACAACCTGGACGAGCCGGCTCAGACGGATGCGATCCGGCTGCTCGGCAGCGTCTTCAACGGCTACATCGGCCTCGAGCTCGGCGGCTCGTTCGCCCACTCCTCCCCTGCCAGCGACGAGAGCTGGCCGCGCATCCTCGACGCCCTCGACTCACTACTCCGGAGCTGGACCAAGTCATGATCACCACACCCATCACCATCGACCTCGTTCGCGGCGCGCTGGAGCTGGAGCCCACAGAGCGTGGTCTGGTGCCGCACCGGCTTCCCGCCTGGGCCCGCCGCCAGTACGACGACGCCCAGCTCGCCGGCGCGGAGGCGCAGCCATCGGGCGTACGGCTGGTCTTCCGCAGTCGTGCGAGTGTCGTCGAGCTCGACGTGGTCGCCACCAAGCGCGACTACCTGGGCGCTCCGCCGCGACCGGACGGCGTCTACGACCTCGTGGTGGACGGCGTGCTCGCGGGGCAGGCGACCACCACGGCGGGCGACGTGATGACGATCGACCTGATGGCGGGGACTGCCGACGTACGGCGTGGTGCGTCTACGACCGTCCGCTTCGCCGATCTGGGTGGCGGCTCCGGGGAGAGGGTGGTCGAGATCTGGCTGCCGCATGACGAGAGCACCGAGCTGGTCGCGCTGCGCACCGACGCTCCGATCGCACCCGTCGCGACTGGCGGCCGCCGTACCTGGGTTCATCACGGCAGCTCGATCAGCCACGGCTCGAACGCGCTCAGTCCGACCGGGACCTGGCCGGCGCTGGCCGCCGCGCAGGGTGACGTCGAGCTGATCAATCTCGGGTTCAGTGGCAGTGCGGTTGTCCAGCCGTTCGTCGCGCGCACGATCCGCGATCTGCCTGCCGACCTGATCAGCGTGAAGCTCGGTATCAACGTCGTGAACAGTGACTCGCTGCGGCTGCGTACCTTCGTCCCGGCCGTGCACGGCTTCCTGGACACCATCCGCGACGGGCACCCGACCACGCCGATCCTGGTGATCTCGCCGATCCTCTGCCCGATCCATGAGGACACGCCCGGGCCTACCGGTTGGGATCTCGCTGCGCTCGCCGAAGGCCGGTTGTCGTTCATCGCAGACGGCGACCCGGCCGACGTACCGGCCGGCAAGCTCACGCTCACCACCATCCGCACCGCCCTGGCTCAGCTCACGGCTCAGCGCGCTGCTCTCGACCCCAATCTGCACTACCTCGATGGCCGAGCGCTCTACGGTGAGGCGGACAGTCCGGCGCATCCGCTCCCTGACGACCTGCACCCTGACGCCGACTCCCACCGACTGATGGCCGAGCGTTTCAGCACCCTCGCCTTCACCGGGAAAGGCCCCTTCGCGGCACCGCCCCAGGTACGCTAAGAGCGGTAGTGCTGTTTCCGTCGCGGATCTGAGGGAGGTGCGCCGTGGCTTTGGACATGGTCGCTCCGGCGTGGATGCACACGCAGATCACAGCCGAGCAGTACGACTCGTGGACCGCCGAGCAGTGCGCCGGCATCGAGATCGTGGACGGGATAGTCGCTGTGGCGCCGAGTGCCTCCAAACGTCACAACCGGATCGCTCGGCTGCTGGCCAACGCACTGGACCAGGCAGCCGGCCCGGAGTGGAACGCCGACACCGACTTCGACGTCCGCCTCCGCGACAGCCCGCTGACGAACCGCCGCCCCGACGTCGTCGTCTACCGGGCCGACACGATCGACATCTCCCCCACCCGCCCCGAGCACGTCCTGCTGGTCGTCGAGGTCGTCTCCCCCGGCTCCGAAACCACTGACCGGATCGTCAAGGTCGACCAGTACGCGAAGGCCGGCATCGGCTTCTACTGGCGGATCGAGCAGGCAGCCACCGGCCTCCCGATCGTCTACACCTACGTGCTGGACCCGGCAAGCCAGACCTACCGAGACACCGAAGTCTTCGCCGGCGAAGTCAAAGCCGCCGTACCCTTCCACATCTCGGTCGACCTCGCCGTCCTCTGAACCAACCCCGCGCCAGGTGGGTCTGCCCCTAACGGTGCGCTTTCGCGCGGCCTCATGCTGCACAGTGGGTTCAGTCGCGCGGGGTTGGGTGACTGGCGGGGCGGACCTGCGCCACTGATTAACCTGCCGCCGAGCCGTCCCGGCAGGACCTGCTGAGCGTGAACCTCGGCAGCCGCGCGCAGTTGGACAGTGCTGGCGGTCCGCCCTGCCCCGCTCGCCGGGGTGCGTCCCTGGGGAGCTGGTTATTTGGGGGGCTCGGGGTCGATGACTTCGCCTTGTACGACGTTGTCGGCCGACGAGCGTGGTCCGGTGGGGCCGGAGGTGGGGCCGAAGCCGGTGAAGCCTGGGCCGTTGGAGCCGGGGGTTCCGGGGCCGAAGCCTCCGCCAAGACCACCACCCAGGCCCGAGCCGCCTAGGCCGTTGGTGCTGAGCTGGGTTACTCGGCGGCCTAGGAAGGCGGTGAGGGTTCGGCGGGCCAGCGGGCGGGTGAAGGGGAGGACGAAGAAGAAGCCGAAGATGTCGGTGACGAAGCCTGGGGTGAGCAGCAGGGTGCCGCCGATCAGGACGAGGGCACCGTCGGCCAGCTCGCGGCCGGGCATCTTGCCGGTCTCGAAGGAGGACTGGAGGGCGGCCCAGGCGCGGCGGCCCTCCCGCTTGATGAGCCAGGCGCCGAAGGCGCTCTCGGCGATGAGGAGGGCGACGGTGGGCCAGCCACCGATCACCTGGCCGACCTGGATGATCACGTAGATCTCCACGATCGGCACCAAGAGCAGCGCGAGCGCTACCAACCAGCCCATGTCGTACCCCTCTCCTTCAGCCCAGGATACGGAGTCGGCCAAGCTCTAGACGGGAACCTTCTGCCGCACGGGCTTAGCGGCCGGCGGCTCCTGCGGGCGGGCCGGACGTCGCGTCGCCAGGGCGAGCACGATGCCGAGCAGGCCGAGGCCTGTGAGGATCCACTGCGGCCACGCGCCGAGGCGAATGGCCAGGGTCTTGCCGTCGCGGACGGGGACCTTCGCCACGTAGACATCCGCCACGAACTGGCCGGACTTGTGCTCGACCTTGCCGTTCGGCTGGATGACGCCGGAGATACCGCTGGTCGAGGCGATCAGCACGGTACGGCCGGTCTCGATCGCGCGCATCCGCGTGATGGCGAACTGCTGTTCGGGCTGACCGGTGCCGCCGTACGTCGCGTTGTTCGTCTGCACGACCAGGATCTGGGCACCGCCGTTGAGGACGTCGGCGATGACGTTGTCGTAGGCGAGCTCGAAGCAGATCACGTCGCCGTAGGTGACGCCGCGGATCGGCACGATGCCGGGGACCTTCCCGGGTGCGGTCTGCCGGCCGACCATCTCCAGCCGCTTGATGTAGGGCAGCAACTGCTCGCGGAACGGGATGTACTCACCGAACGGCACCGGGTGCCGCTTGGCGTAGACCTGGCCAGGGCCGGTCTGCGGGTCCCAGACGACGCCGGTGGTCTGCCGCTCGTTCGGGCCGGGCCCTTCGAGGACCGCGCCGACCAGGATCGGTACGCCGACGGCCTTCACGGCCTGCTCGATGTCCGCGCGGGTCTCGTCGTCCTTGAACGGGTCGATGTCGGTCGAGTTCTCCGGCCAGATGACGACATCGGGCTTCGCCTCGGTGCCGGCCTGGACGCGCTTCTCCAGGTCGAGGGTCGCGGTCAGGTGGTTCTTGGTCACGGTCCGGGCCCGGCCGAGGAACTCGAGTCCCTTCCCGGGGACGTTGCCCTGGACCATCGCCGCGGTCACGGTCTTGCCGTTGCCGTCGGTGGACAGGTTGATCAACGCGCTGCCACCGAAGATCGCCACCCCGGCGACCACGGCCAGGACCCGCATCCGGAACCGCGAGGCCTGCCGGAATACGACGTACACAAGAACACCCAGTACGGCGATGACGAAGCTCAGGCCGGGGATTCCGACGTACGCCGCGAGTCTGCCCAAGGGGGAATCCGAGAAGGCCCAGGCGAGCCGGCCCCAGGGGAAGCCGCCGAACGGGACCGAGGCGGTCGCGAACTCGGTCGCTACCCACAGGCACGGGATCCACAGCGCCCACAGCTTGTGCCGGAACACGCGTACGGCGAAGGCTCCGAAGACCGCGTAGAACAGGCCCTCCAGGATCGCCAGCGCGATCGCGGCGTCGCCGCCGATCACGCTCAGCCAGGGCACCAGCGTCGCGTAGTACGCGATCCCGAAGCCGGCTCCGATCAGGAAGCCTGCCTTCGAGGAGAGAGTCGTGCCGTTCAGGGCCGCGAAGAAGAGCGGCAGGGCGATGAATGCGAGCCAGGGATATGTGTGGGGTTCGAAGGCGTACCCGAGCGCGATACCCGCCGCCACAGCCACCACGACACGCGGCAGCAGCCGCCCCAGAGCCTTCAACCGGTCCACGCCGTCTCCCTAGTCCTCACCACCGGCACCACCGGCCGTGACAACTCTATCGGGCAGCGAAGAAGGTCGTGTGAACGGAAAGGGGCTCGGCGCCCTTCGGACCAACCGCCGGATCACTGGATGCGAACCGCGCGGCTGTTGTCTACTGGGCGCCGAGCCTCTTCACCTCTGCCCCGCGGGGGGCTAACCACCGGCGATCTCAGCCCCCGTCGACTCAAGCCTGGCACTGGCCTGGTCAGCGTCGCGGGATCATCCGGTGGCCGAACTCTGTGTGACCGTTGGTCAAACACGTTCTGACGACTCCCAAAACGATGCTCGCTGCCGACGACGGTGTCAACCTCTCCATCGGCCTCTTAGGGTCGTTGTAACACTTTCGTCTGTGCTACCAGAAGTTACACCTGTGTCACTCCATGTGACTGTTACCTAGGGCAACTATTCGTCACCCAACCGGTACGACGACAGTGCCCTTCGCGCGTGTGATCACAAGGGGTTCGGCGAGGACCTCGGCCGCCGATTCGGACTGGTCCGGCCGGCCGCGGCAGACGACGTACGCGCTGAAGTCGAGCTCGCGGCTGCGGTTGCCGACCCGGGTGATCGTTGCCTTCACCTCGACCACGTCACCGGCCCGCAGCGGCTGCAGGAACTGGACGTCGGAGTACGACGCGAACAGGCCTTCGTCGCCGTCGGCCTGGATGCACACCTCGGTCGCCACATCACCGAAGAGAGCGAGCACGTAGGCGCCATCGACCAGGTTCCCCGCATAGTGCGCGTGGCTGTACGGCACGTAACGGCGATGCGTGACACTCAGACCGATAGTTGCCTTTGACACCTTTATGCACTCCGCTTCACAGGTTGACGTTTGGTGACGAGAGCGTCGACCAGGTAGCTGGCCACCTCGCCCGGGGTGGTGCCGCGTCCGAACACCCGGTCGACGCCGAGTTCGTCGGCCATCTGCTCGGTGAAACGGGGGCCTCCGGCAACCAACACCGGTCGCGCGTTCTCGGCGTACGCCTCCCGGAACGCCGCGGACATCTCCTTGGTGTTCAGCACGTGCGCCTCGCGCTGGGTGACGACCTGCGAGACCAGGATCGCGTCGGCCTTCTCGGCCTTGGCCCGCCGGACCAGTTCCGGTACGGCGACCTGGGCGCCGAGGTTGACCACCTTCAGCTCGCGGTAGTACTCCAGGCCCTTCTCCCCCGCGAACCCTTTGATGTTCATGATCGCGTCGATGCCGACCGTGTGCGCGTCGGTACCGATGCAGGCGCCGACGATGGTGAGCCGCCGGCGCAGGTGTTTGCGGACCGACAGGTTCACTTCCTTGGGCGTGAGCAGCGGGTAGTCGCGCTCGATCACCTCGACCTTGTCGGTGTCGACCAGGTGGTTCACCGGGCCGTAGACGACGAAGAAGGTGAAGTCCGGTCCCATCGGCTTGGCGTGTACGACGAGCGCCGGGTCCATGCCCATCTTGTTCGCGAGCTGGATCGCCGCGCCCTCGGCGCGTTTGTCGTGCGCGATCGGGAGCGTGAACGACATCTGCACCATCCCGTCGCCGGTGGTGTCTCCGTACGGCCGGATGATGCTCACTGTGCCTCCTCGAGCAGTTCGATGGCTGGGTTGTAGTACTCGCCCGAGCGGCGTGCGACACCTTCGAGGCCGCGACCGGCGTCCTGCGGGCGCTTCATCAGCCCGAAGGTCCCGTCGCCGATCGCGTTCAGCAGGCCCTCGTCGACGATCCGGTCCAGCAGGTCGATCGACTCCCCCAGCACCTGCCGTGCACGGTTGGCGATGAAGCCGTCCGGCGCCGGGTGGAAGTCCTCATGAAGGTTGCCTGCGGCACCCAATACGTAACGAACATTCTGCAGGGCCAGGTCGCGGTCGGAGATCCACGGCGTCACGACCGCCTCGGTCATCATGCCGACCAGCAGGATGCCCTGTCCGGTCATCGCGCCGACCAGGTTGAAGAAGCCGTCGAGCAGGTAGCCGCGGAACACGTCGCCGGTCATGTGCCGGGTCGGCGGCATCCACTTCAGCGGCGCGTCCGGGAACAGCTGCCGGGCGAGCATCGCGTGCGCGAGCTCCATCCGGAAGGAGTCCGGGATCTCGGGCGTGATCTCGAACGCGTGCCCGAGGCCGAGCTGCCAGTCCTCGAGCCCGGCCTCCTTGGCGAAGTACTCGTTCAGCAACTGCGAGACCGTCACTGTGTGCGCGGCGTCGACCGCGTCGGCGGTGGTCAGGTAGTTGTCCTCGCCGGTGTTGATGATGATCCCGGCGCGGGCGTGGATCTGCCGGCTGAACCGCTGGTCGACGAAGGTGCGGATCGGGTTGATGTCGCGGAACAGGATCCCGTACATCGAGTCGTTCAGCATCATGTCGAGCCGCTGCAGACCGGCCAGCGTCGCGATCTCCGGCATGCAGAGACCGGAGGCGTAGTTGGTCAGCCGGATGTAGCGGCCGAGTTCGCGTGACGACTCGTCGAGTGCGGCCCGCATCAGCCGGAAGTTCTCCTGGGTCGCGTACGTCCCGGCGAACCCTTCCCGGGTCGCGCCCTCGGGTACGTAGTCCAGCAGCGACTGCCCGGTCGAGCGGATCACGGCGATGATGTCCGCGCCGGCCCGGGCTGCGGCCTGGGCCTGCGGGATGTCTTCGTAGATGTCGCCGGTGGCAACGATCAGGTAGATCCACGGCCGCTGCTCGGGATCACCGTGCTTCTTGATCAGCCGGTCGCGCTCACGCCGTCTGCCGTCGATCAGTTTCAGACCGCCCGCCGCGGCCTTGCGAGCCGCCGTACGGGCTCGTTGTGCGTCGCGTCCTTCGGGGAGCCGGAAGGTGACCGAGCCCGAGGCGGCCTTCTGCGCGAGCACGTTCAGGTCCTCGGCCTCGCCGCGTAGCAGCGCGTCCCAGACGGGCAGCGCGAACCCGTGCTCCAGCCCGACATCGGCCCGGACGGTGTCCGCCAGCCGGTTCACCCAGGGGATGCCTTCCGAGTCCGCGCCGGCCAATCCGGCCAGTCGCAGTACGGCGCGCTCGACCGAGACCGTCGTGTGCTGCTTGGCCAGGTTGACGATCGGCCGCCCGGCCTTGCGGGCCAGGCTGCGCGCCTTCCGGACGGTGACCGGATCGAGGTCGAGCTTCTTCACCGCACGAGTCACTGCGACCATCCTTCGGAGTCGTACACGATGCGACCGCCAACGGCGGTCCGCAAACAAGTGGGCACCGGCGAGCCCTCGGACAGGTCAGGCAGCACCGGTACGCCGGCCCGCGGGTCGGTCGACCAGGCCGCGACCCGCTGATCCGGGGTCTGGACGACGAGGTCGGCCTCGCTCTGCCAGATCGCGTACGTCGCTGGCAGGTTCGGCGCGAGCACGCCCGCATCGTCGATCCCGGCTGCCCGCCAACCGCCACGGGTATGCGCCTGGAACGCGGCCCGGACCGTGATGCGCTCATCGGGATTGCGGTGGAACGCCGCCGCCCGCACCGCTTCCCACGGACCGAGCTCGGTCACCGGCGCGTCCGAACCGAACGCCAGTACGACGCCCGCCCGGGCCAGCGACGCGAACGGGTTCATCCCCTGCCAACGGTCGCCGAGACGTTCGGCGTACATGTCGTCCGGGCCGCCCCACAGTCCGTCGAACATCGGCTGCACGCTGGCAGCGACGCCGTACCGGGCGAAGGTCGCGATCGCTTCTGGGCTCGGCATCTCCACGTGCTCCAGGCGGTGCCGGACGGCGACGAGTGCCTGGGCGCCGACCTTCTCAGCCGCCAGCTCGAAGCCGCGCGCGATGTTGTCGAGCGCCTGGTCGCCGATGCAGTGGAAACCGGCCTGGATGTCGCGCTCGGTGCAGGCGATGACGTGTTCGGCGATCTGCTCGGGTGTCAGGTAGGCGTGCCCGCGGTGGTCGGTCTGGTCTGCGTACGCCTCGCGCAGAGCTGCAGTCCGGGAACCGAGGGCCCCGTCGGCGTTCAAGTCACCGGCCAGCCCGGCCACGCCGTACTCGTCGAGGACCTCGAAGACGCCGGGCTCACCCCAGTACAGAGTGGAGTGCAGTCCGAACTCCTCCGCGGCCTGCCGGACGATCGACAGCTCCCAGCGCGGCCCGATATGCGGCGCTGCCATCTCGTGGAACGCCCCGATCCCCCGGGAAGCCATTGCCTGTACGGCGGTCCGCGCGTTCTCGAGCGCGCGACTCTGCGCGGCACCGCCCGCAGCGGCCAGGTCGTCCGACAACGCGTCCCGGACCGCGTGATTCGCAGCCCGTTCCACGCGACCGCTCTCGTCGTACCCCTCCCGCGAGGTCAGCCCCGGCACCGCCGCGACCAGCGCTGACGACACCACACCGGAGTGACCGTCGACGCGGGACAGGTAGACCGGCCGGCCACCAGAGGCCCGGTCCAACTCGGCAGCGGTTGGCGGGCGGTGCTCGGGCCAGCGGGTCTCGTCCCAGTTCGACCCCTCGATCACCGCGCCGGCCGGAAGATCAGCAGCGTGAGCCGCGAGCCGGTCGAGCGCCTCGTTGAGCGTGCGGGTACCGGTCAGGTCGAGGCCGTTGAGCAGGAGGCCCGTCCCGATCGTGTGGACGTGGGCGTCGACGAAGGCCGGGGTGACGAGCTTCCCGTCGAGGTCGATCACCTCGTCCGCGCCGTCGGCGTACAAGGTGGCTCCGGTGTCGTCGCCGAGCCACGTCACCACCCCGTCGTCGAAGGCGATCGCGGTGGCATGCGGGTCGGCGGGTGAGTAGACGGAACCGTTCGTCAGAAGTGTGCGCACGGCCTAATCCTCCGCCAGCCTGCTCTCGAACAGACCGCGGACACCCGGCTCGTTCCGCAACAGCTGGATGGCGTAGTCCGCGTGACCGGGCACGTACCCGTTCCCGACGAGCATTGTCACGTCCGCGGCGAGCCCCTCCGCGCCGAGCGCGGCGGCCGAGAACGAGGTCGCCATCGAGAAGAAGATCACCGTGCCACCGGCAGCGGTCGACAGTACGGCGCCATGCTCGCAACCAGGCACGTCGACGCAGACGACGGTGATGTCGGCCGGTCCCCCAGCCTGCTCGACCGCCGCGTTGAGCGCGACCGGATCGCGGGCATCGGCGAGGGCGACGATGTCGGCCAAACCGGCCGCGTTCAGGGTGTCGGCCTCGTGCTGGACCGGGACGATGCCGATGGTCCGGGCGGCACCGGCGTCGCGAGCAGCAGCCAGTGACAGCGAGCCGGATTTACCTGCGCCGCCAATTACTGACACGACAGGCTTAATGCCTTTGTCGACATATGAGCGGACCACGCGAGCGGTCAGCGCGGGCGCTCCGCACACGTCCATCACGGCCAGCGACAGCTCCGGCCGCAGGTCGTCCGGCAGCTTCGCGACGATCGAGCGAGCGAAAAGAATCGCGTGGCCGGCGGCCGGGACCTGCTCGCCCTGCCCATCCCAGCTCTGCAGCCCGTCGGTGATCTCCAGCGGGGTCAGCGTCAGTGAGACCAGCGTCGCGACCCGATCACCGACCGTGAGCCCGAGCGGTGATTCCGGGCCGACCTCGTCGACGACGCCGACCAGCATTCCGCCGGAGCCGGTCACCGGGTTCTGCATCTTGCCGCGCGTCGCGACGATCTCCAGCACCTCGCGGCGGATGGCGTCGCCGTCACCGCCATGGACACCGGCCAGCTGCCGGTACGACGCTGCGTCCAGATTCAGCCGCTCGATCGCGATCCGGACCTCGTCCGGCCAGATCTCGGCGCGGGCGTCCAACCGCTCCGCGGCCTGCGGCAACACGCCCGACGGCGTGATCACGCGGTGTAGTCCTACCGGGCTCGACGGCACCTGTCCTCCTCTGAACGGTCGGGCAAAATACTACTGAAAGATCAGTGTGACGAGAATTCTTGCGGCGTACTGTTGGATCTAGGGGAAGTTCTATCGCTATCCTCACATCTGACCACATCGCACGGAAACCCCCGGAGGACTCGTGACCGACCTGATCAGCCCGGCTGACCTGATCGACCCCACTGAGGGCGCTGGCAGCGCTGCGGGTCAGCCGTACGCCTACCGGCGGACCGAGCTCGTGGAGCCGGACTGGACCAGGATCCCCGGCTGGAAGGACGTGACGGCCGAGGAATGGCGCTCGGTCCAGTGGCAGCGTTCGCACTGCGTGAAGAACGTCAAGCAACTGCGCGACGTGATGGGCGACCTGGTCGACGAGCGGTTCTACGAGGACCTCACCCGGGACCAGGCCGAGCGCGCGACGATGTCGATGCTACTCCCGCCGCAGATGCTGAACACGATCGTCCCGCACGGTGCCGCCGACTACACCGAGGCTTTCTACGCCGACCCCGTGCGTCGCTACATGCTGCCGGTCTTCACCGACCGCCGCAGCGACTGGCCGTCGCACCCGCACGCGACGCGGGACTCACTGCACGAGCACGAGATGTGGGCCACGGAGGGGTTGACCCACCGCTACCCGACCAAGGTGCTGGCCGAGCTGCTGCCGACCTGTCCGCAGTACTGCGGCCACTGCACCCGGATGGACCTGGTCGGGAACTCGACGCCGGTCATCGAGAAGCTGAAGTTCGTCACCAAGCCGAACGCCCGGGTCGAGGACATGCTCGACTACCTGCGCCGTACGCCGGGTGTGCGGGACGTCGTGGTCTCCGGCGGCGACGTGGCGAACATGCCCTGGCCGCGGCTGGAGTCGTTCCTGACCAGCCTGCTCGAGATCGAGAACATCCGCGACATCCGGCTGGCCACCAAGGCGCTGATGGGCATGCCGCAGCACTGGCTGTCCGACGACGTCCGGGCCGGCGTCGAGCGTGTCGCCCAGCTGGGCCGCCAGCGCGGCGTCATGATCGCGATGCACACCCACGTGAACGCGGCCCAGTCCGTCACCCCGCTGGTGGCCGAGGCGACCAAGGCGATGTTCGAGGCCGGTCTGCGCGACGTCCGCAACCAGGGCGTCCTGATGCGGGGCGTGAACGACTCCATCCCCGAGCTGCTGGACCTCTGCTTCGCACTGCTCGACGGAGCCACCATCACGCCGTACTACTTCTACATGTGCGACATGATCCCGTTCTCCGAGCACTGGCGGGTCTCGGTCAAGGAAGCCCAGCACCTGCAGCACGGCATCCTCGGCTACCTCCCCGGCTTCGCCACCCCGCGCATCGTCTGCGACGTCCCGTACGTCGGCAAGCGCTGGGTGCACCAGCTGTCGGAGTACGACGAGGTCCGCGGCATCTCGTACTGGAAGAAGAACTACCGCACCGGCATCGAGCAGCAGGACCCGGAAGCGTTGAACCGCACCTACGAGTACTACGACCCGATCGACAGCCTCCCCGCCGAGGGCCAGGCCTGGTGGACCCAGCACGCCGGCAACTCCCTGGCCGAAGCCGAGTCCCGAGCCGCCGCCTCCCGCCAAGCCGCCGAAGCCCAGAAACTCCTCCCCCTGATCTGACCGCTTCCCCCAATCAGCCTTCGGTGCCACCAATGCAGGGGGTGGCACCGGAGGCGTTCCGTTTGCAGCTTCGTGCAATCACCCGGTTTTCGGGTCTGTTGAGCCGTGGTCGGCCGTTACGATCTGGGACCGGTTGGTTGCGGTTTCGGTCTCGGGTCTCGGGGAGTTGTTCGTGCGGGTTGTTCGGGTGTCTGTTGGTGTTCTGCTGGGCCTTGTCGGTCTGTTGCTGGCGATCGGTGGTGGAGTCGCCGCGTTCTTCGTGATCGGGCCGGACAACACCGTCACGTCCGGCGAGCAACACCTGGTGAGCAAGGGACTGGCGTTCGCCAGTCCGCCGGAGATGCTCGATCGGCACGGACCGATCCTGCATGTCCAGGCGCGCACGAGCAGCGGGAAGCCGGTGTTCGTCGGTGTCGGGCGCGACTTCGACGTTGCCAGCTATCTGAAGGAGACAGCGCACACGTCCCTTGTGCAGGTGACGTATCCGATCGCCCTGGTCACACAGGAGGTGGAAGGCGCGGCCGGAGTTCCCAAGCCTCTGGCGGCGCCGGACGGTCTCGACTGGTGGGTGGTGAAGTCGGCCGGGGCCGGGTCGCAGGCGATCCGTTGGCCGATCGCCGACGGGCCGTACGACGTGGTCGTCATGTCGGCCGACGGCAAGACGCCTCCCGATGTGCAGGTGCGGCTCGGGATCGAGGTCCCGCACGCGTTCGTCGTTGCCCTCGGCATCTTGGCTGCCGGACTGCTGATCCTTGCTCTCGGCATCCTCCTGATCGTGCTGCGGCGGCGTCCGGCCACCCCGGCGCCCGTCGTACAGGTCACGCCACCTGCACCGTCTGCACCGCCTTCGCCGTGGGGTGGTACCGCGCAGCGGGTCGTGGCGGGGACGGTGGTGCTGGGGCTGTTGACGGGGTGTTCCGCGGTGCCTCAGCCCGACACCGTCACCACGCTCACCCGCCCGGCGATCAGCAACGAGGCCGCGCTGGCGGTGGTCAAGCGCTACAACGAGGTGAGTACCGCGGCCGGCCGTGCGCGCAACTCGGTCCAGATCGGTCAGGTGGAGAGCGGCGACCTGCTGCGGCAGACCAGGGCCGGCTACATCATCGGTCGCGAGTTCAAGCTGGCGATCCCCAAGCCGCTGACCTACGACAAGCCCACCTTCGCCGTACCGGAGTACGGCGGCTATCCGATGCGGTTCGTGGCCACGGCCGGACCGAATGTCGGGCTGTGGCAGCGCGAAACTGCCGGGAGCCCGTGGCTGCAGACCTACGGGACCACGCTCGTGAAGTCGGCCAAGCTGCCGGACCTCAAAGGACTGCGCCCGGCGACCGCGGCCGACGCCAAGAACCTGAAGGTGGCGCCACAGGCGGCCGTCGAGGCACTGACCAAGTACCTCACCGCGGAAGGCAAGTCCCCGCACGGTGCCTCGTTCGCCGTCCTGCCGCAGTTCGCCGAGGGCTTCAAGACCCTTGCCCGCTGGCGGCAGGAGTACCACAAGGGCGCCGCCGGGTCGGTCCGGTCGCTCGGCCGCTCCTACAGCCTGGCCAGTCCGCCTACGGCGTTCGTGACGAGCACCGGTGAGGCGGTGGTGCTCGCCACGATCAACAACCAGTACGACCTGGTCGTCGGGCCGAACCGCTACTTCTACTGGGACGGCGGCGCGGAGACCGCGTTCAGTCCGAAGGAAGCCCACTACGAGTCGACGCTGACCTCCACCAGACTTCACGACGTCGTTCTGGTCGTGCCCCGCAAGGGCAACGACAAGATCAAGATCCTCGCCTTCGGGTCGCAGCTGGTCAGCGCCGGCGGCTACTAGTGGGTGATCTTCACCTCTGAGCCGGTGGTGGCGGATTCGTAGATGGCGGTGAGCATGCGGGCCATTTCGAGGCCGTGTTCGGCGGGGGCGTCGGCGGGGATCTCGCGGCGGCAGATGCGGAGGAAGTTCTCGATCTGGTTGGCGAAACCGACGGTGAAGTCGAAGCCGAGGGAGTCGATCTGCGGCTCGATGTGCAGCAGGGTGTCGTGGCGTTCGGTGACCATGTGCAGGGCCGGCTCGATCTCCACGCCGCCCTTCTCGCCGAACAGCTGGACCGCGGTCTCGTTGCGGGTGTGCAGCGAGTAGGAGACGTCGACGTTCAGTACGGCGCCGCCGTCGAACCGGATCTGGGCGGTGGCGTAGTCCTCGACGTTGTTGACCCGGGTGGGCGAGGCGGCGCGGTAGCGGGACAGGTTCTGGATGTTGTCCCGGGCACCGATCGGGTCGAAGGTCGCGCCGGAGACGGCGACAGCGGCCGGCTGGCCCATCAGGTACCAGCAGAGGTCGACGACGTGCACGCCCAGGTCGATGAGCGGTCCGCCGCCGGCGACGTCCTTGTCCCCGAACCAGCCGCCGGGGTTACCGGCAGTGCGCAGGATCGTCGTACGGGCGGCGTAGATCCGGCCGAACTCGTCCTCGTCCAGGAACCGCTTCGCGACCAGGGCGTTCGGCGCGTACCGCCGTACGTAGCCGATCTGGAGCGCCTGCCCGGTCTCGGTGGTGGCCTTGACCAGCGCCTCGGCCTCGGCGACCGACGTGCTCATCGGCTTCTCGACGAGCACGTCCTTGCCTGCGCGCAGGGCCGCCTCGGCGATCTCGGCGTGCAGGTTGTTCGGGACACAGATGCTGACGGCATCGATCTCGGAGTCCGACAGGATCTCCGCGACGTCACCGGTCGCCCGCTGGACGCCGAACTGTTCGGCGCGCTGCTTGACCCGCTCGATGTCGATGTCGCAGAGCGCGACCACCTCGGCGCCGGGGTTCTGCTGGTAGGCCTTGATGTGTTCCTGGGCGATCGTGCCCACGCCGATCACGGCAATTCTGGTGGTCATGTCAGGAGGCTCCTTCGGCCAGTGCGAGAACGTTCTTGAGGCCGAGCTCGACCGCGCCGGGAGCCGCTTCGAGCCCCTCGAACTCGAGCGTCACGGGCAGGTCGGGCTTGGTGGCGACGAGCGCGAGCAGTGCCCGCAGGTCGAGGTCGCCGTGGCCTGGGATCGTGCCGAGCAGGTAGTCACCGGCCAGCGTCTTCAGCCATCCGTCGCTGGGGATCGAGCGGCGGATGTGGAAGTCCTTGACGTGCGCGGCGGCCGCGACGTCGAGGAGACCGGACACCGTGCGACCCGGGACCTCGCCGACGCAGAGGCCGTTGCCGAGGTCGAGGGTGACGCGGAAGTTCGGGCGGTCGACGGCGTGGACCAGGCGGGCGACCCGCTCGTGACCGTTCATGGACATGCCGTGGTTCTCGACCGTGGTCGTGATGCCGAGCTCGGCGGCGTGGTCCGCGACCACCTGCGCGCCCTCGACCAAGCGCGGGAAGACCGCCTCGAACTCAGCCTGGTTCGCCTCGCGCCAGCCCCACGGCAGCACGTCGTGGCGGAACAGCCGGGCGCCGAGCCGGTGCCCGACGTCCACGTGCCGGCGGACGCGGTCGATTTCCTCGGTGCTGCCTTCGCGGAAGTCGGCGCCGATCAGGTAGTTCAGGATCGGCACGCCGCGGTCGCCCGCGGCCTTCACCACGGTCTCGACCAGCTTGTCGTCGGTCAGCAGGTCGTCGCCGAGCGCGGCGATCTCCAGGTGCTCGGCCGGTGAGTCCGCCACCCAGTCCACGACCCCGACCAGGTCCATCTCGCCGCGGGCCATGAGCTTGCTGAAGCTGTACGAACTGACTCCCAGTTTCACTGGTAGTTCCTCCCTAGGGTGACGGTTGGCGCAGTGTCATGCGTGAGCTTGTGCCAGGGACTCGGGTAGTTCCGGACGCCGTACACGGTGGGACCGAACCGGTCGAACGCATGACCGGCCGCCCCCAGAACCGCTGCCTCACGCCCCAAGGCAGCGGCAACGAAAGGCGATCGCTCCGGAACGACGAGTTCCTTCGCGACGGCTGCTTCCAGCGGGCGGAGCAGCGCCGTACTCTCGGCTGCGCCGCCGCAGCGCACGACGACGACATCGGGGTCGACGACCAGGAGAACGGTCGCGATCCGGCCCGCGATCTGCCCGCAGAAATCTTTGATCTCGGCCTTGGCCTCCGCATCACCGGCGGCGGCTGCCTGCAGCACGGCCTCTCCGGTCGGGTGCGACGTCCAGACGAGTTGGCCGCGTTGCGCGTTGCGGGTCCAGCGCATGCCGCGCTGGGCGCCGAGCTCGCCGGCCAGGCGATGGCTTCCTTGCCGGATCTCCTCGTCGAGAACGATCGACAGTGAGAGGCGGTTGCCGACCTGCAGATAGAGAACGTCGGAGTGCCCGCGGCCGGCGCCACCGCGCTGCTCGGCCAGCGCCGCGAGCTTGATGTCGTTGTCCACGGTGACCAGGCAGCCGAGCTCCGCCGCGACGGTCTCGGCGATCGGCTCACCGACCACCTCGGGCAGCACCAGGCTCGCTCGCAGCCGGCCGCTCTCCTCGACGACACCGGGCAGCGCGACTCCGACCGCCCGTAGGCGCTCGAGATCGGTCCCGGCCTCCTTGGCCGCGGCCTCGACCGCGTTCCGCACGACGTCGACTGTGCTGCCGTCGCGGGCGAGTTCGGCGTACCCGAGTCGCTCCCCTGCCAGATCGCAGAGCACCGCGCGCACGCCCCGCGGGCCGATGTCCACGCCGGCGACCAGACCGGCTTCGCGCACGAACCGGAACGACCTCGCCGGCCGCCCGGGCCCGGCCGACGCGGCATTGCTCGGCTCGACGAGGCCCGCCTCGACCAGATCGTCGAGTACGGCGTGCACCGTCGGACGGGACAACCCCGTCTCGGCGGCGATCACGCCGACCGTCTGCGCGACCCCGGCCTCAGCCAGCCACCGCAGGCAGGCGACCTGGTTCGCGGACCGCTCTGCATGAGCAGCCCCAGGAGCAGTCTCCATCGACCCCAACCAATTATCCAACCGGCTTTAATAACCACGCTAGTCGACGACCGCTCGTCCTGACAAGCAACTTCCCAAGCTCACGCAGAGCGATCTCCCCCGCACCGCACGACACCCTCAACCGAGTCGTCGCTCTCACTTCCGCAGCCCGCGCAACCTCGCGGCCCTCCGAGCGCCTTTATCTGCTAGGAACGCAACCAATCGCAGTGCCATGCAATGCAGTGCAGTGCGTTGATCTCGCAGGAACGCAACCGCGGCCGAACGAGGGGGACCTTTCAGGATGCAGGCCCGGCGCTACTGGCCAGCCATGGTTGCGGGTATGGCCGCTTCCGCCGCCTTCGTCCTCAGCGGGATCATCCGCGGCACCTACCCGTTCGGTGACCGGACCCGCAGCACCAACGACCTCGGTCAGCAGTTCATCCCGATGGCCGCACATCTGCGCGACGTCGGCACCGGCCAGGCCGCGGGCGATCTGGTGTTCAACTGGCAGAGCGGTTTCGGCGTCCCGTTCCTCGGCGACTTCATGGCGTACGTCGGCTCCACGCTGTCCTGGATCGCGTTCGTCCTGCCGCGGGACCGGATCGACCTCGCCCTGTTCCTGATCGCCACGGCCGCGATCGGCCTCGGGGCCGGCACCATGACGGCGTACCTGCGGATGATCCGGCCGAGCGGGCCGGTCTGGATCGCCGTCACGGCCGGAACGTCGTACGGCGCCTGTTCGTGGTCGATCGACGATGCGGCGTACATGACCATCTGGCTGAGTGGGATGGTCGCGTTCCCGGTGCTGTGCCTGCTCTGCGAGTGGATCCTGCAGAAGCGATCGATCACCGCGATGGTCGTGACGCCGATCGTTGTCGCGCTGCTGTGGACCTCGCACTTCTACACGGTGTACATGGCAACGATCGGGGCCGGAATCGTCACGGTGGCCCGGATCCTGACGGCTGATGCGACCGAGCCTTGGCGACAGCGGCTGAGCGGTGGGCTGCGGTGCGTTCTGGCCGTTGCTCTCGGCATCGGTCTGACGGCGCCGTTGCTGGTTCCGACGTTCGCTCTGGTGAAGGCCGCGACTCCGAGTCCGCCGCAGGAGTTCCAGCGGACCGGGACGCGGGAGTTCTTGTCCCGGCTGCTGGCCGGCAGCGAGGGCGTCGGCACGAGTCCGAGTTTCGCTGTCGGCACTCTGCTGCTGCTCCTGGCGTTGAGCTTCCCGTTCAACCGCGCGATCGCAGCGCGGCAGCGGCTGATCTGGACGCTGACGGTGGGACTGACCGTGGTCAGCATGCAGGTGACGTTCACGCACCGGGCCTGGCACGGGTTCGACACGCCCCAAGGCAGTTCGTACCGGCAGGCCTTCGTGATCGCGGGGATGCTCGTGATCCTCGGCTGGATGTCGGTGAGCGCGTTCCCGAGATCGCGCTCTCTCCTGATCGCGCTCTCTCCAGTGCTGCTCGTTCTCGGGCTGTATCTGTGGACGCGAGATGTCCCGCACATCACGCCGACCACGCGCATCGCCGTACCGGTGCTGATCGGTGTCGCACTGCTTGCCTGGGCGTTCACTCGCTCACCCGGCCGGGTACGTCGAGGCGCGGTTGCGGTCCTGATCAGCGCCGCACTGGCTGAGGTGACGGCGTCCTCCGTGGCCATCGACGCGGCTCGATACGAGAGCCTGTCGAACACGGCGTACTGGGGCGCCGAGCATGAGCAGGTGCGGTCGCTGGTGCAGTCGATGGACGACTGGCCGCGGTACCGGACCGCACCGGGCCAACTGGTCACGTTCAACGATCCGATGCTGCTGGGTGGGCAGGGACCTCAGTACTACTCGAGCACCATCCCGGAGACGACCTCCCGAGCGCTGATCGGGCTCGGATTCGGCTACACGTCGTTCGGGCGCGCTCTTTACGATCCCGAGAATCCCGTCGTGGACGCCGTGTTCGCGATCCGCGGTCGGGTGACCCGGGACAGTGCGGCCCGGGATGGCGTGCCCCTGAGCGGCGGGCCGAAGCTCGTGACGCATGACGCTGTCGCGCCGCTGGTCACCATCCGCCCTGCCATTCCATGGAGATCGTCCGATCCAGGACCGTACGGCGTGCAGGAGACCGCTCTTGGAGCCGACGTCTACACCGTGCCGAAGCTTTCCCCCGTGATGATTGCAACGGATGCCACCGGGAGTGTCGTCGCCTCCTGCCGGCCCGGGTCCGAGGTCTACCTCACTGTCCCCCAGTACGTCGATCTGCTCATCGACGGCGAATGGACGCCGACTCTGCGCGACAAGCGTCCGGGGATCTACAGCAACGCTCCCCTGACCCGAGTCGGTACCGCCGACGCCGACGGCAACGTCCGCGTCGAGATCCGGGCTCATCGGCAGATCACGATCAGGAGCGGTGCCCTGGCCTGCCTGGATCGCACTCGCCTGGCCGCCGCCGTCCGCGACCTCACCGAATCCGCGCCGGCCGTGGTGAAGGTCGGCGGTCACAGCATCCGCATCCAGCGCCTCCCGGGACGCGCCGCAACGGTCACCGTCGCAGTCATCAACATCGAGGGCTGGCGCTGCGCGGTGGACGGCACACCAACCGTCCCGATCGACCACGCCGGTCTCCTCAGCATCGCGGTCGGACCCAACGCGTCCACGGTCGCCTGCACCTACCAACCACCCGGCACCCGCCTCGGCCTGGCCGCCGGCGCCGCTTCCCTCGCCGCCCTCCTACTCCTGACCTCGCTCCTCACCTGGCACCGACGACTGCTGCCGTAGGTTTCCGGCCGCATTCGAGCGATGCGCGTACACCAACTGGGGACTGCGGACATGCCATCAGGTGTCCGCACTCCCCATCACCTGACCGCAGTACCGCGAAAGCCCGCAGACTGCGCTACACGAGCAGGCCTGGTAGTTCGGCGAAGGTGTTGATGGAGGCGCCGGGCCAGGCGGGGTGGCTGTTGGAGTGCTCAAGGGTGCGGATGGTGTGCATGCCGAGGGCGGCTGCGGCGGGGAGTTCGTTGTCGTGACCGTCGCCGATGTAGACGCATTCGGACGGGGTGACGCCCAGGGCGGAGCAGGCGGCGAGGTAGATGGCCGCCTCGGGTTTCGCGGCACCGAGCTCGGAGGAGAAGGCTGTGGTGTCGAAGTACGGCGAGAGCGGGCTGTCTCGCCACTGGAGCTGGGTCTCGGTGGTGATGTTGCTGACCAGGCCGATCCGCCAGCCGTCGGCACGGAGTTTGGCCAGCGTCCCGAGAGTTGCGGCGGGGGGTGCTTGCAGCAGACGGCGGGCGAGCGCACGGCGGAGGTTGGTTGCCTCGAGCACCTGGTCGTCGGTCGGGTTACCGCCGGCCCGCTCGGCGATCAGGCGCACGGTGGTCTGCAGGTCGCCGTACACGCCGGTGAATCGCTCGTAGGCCGCGTCGTCGAATTCCCGGATGAAGCGCGCGGTGTCGACGCCGAGGAGGCGGGCCATCGCCTCGTTCAGCAGTCCGCGTTCGGCGTCGCCGCCGGGGATCAACGTGCTGAACAGGTCACTCAGGAGCACTCGACGCATCTCAAGACCCTACGTCACGCCGCTCGTTCGGGTGCTGGGAAAGGTGCGGCGTGGACGAAGTAGCCTCGCGCTCAGGAGGTGCGGTTGTGCGGTGGTTGGAGGACGGTTCGCCTGCGGCGGTCGCCGCGGCGTTGCGGGAGGTTGCGCCTGAGCTGGGTGATCAGGCGATCGCGTTTCGGGCGGGGCGGGTTGAGGAAGACCCCGTGTGGTGGATGGCCAGCGGGGTTGCTGGGGAGCGGTTCGTGGTGAAGTTCGCGTGGTCGGAGCCGGCGGCGTCCCGGTTGGCGCACGAGATCGCCGTACTCGAGGCGCTGGAGATTCCGCATCTTCCCGAGGTCGTTGCGAGTAGCACCGATCCGCTGCTGCTGGTGACCGCGCTCGCGCCGGGGCAGGCGTTGTTCGACGTCGTGGACACGCTGGACCAGGACGAGGTGGGCCGGCAGCTCGCGGAGTTCCTGGGTGCGTTGCATGATCCCGGGACGGCGCGGCGGGTCGAAGCTGCGCTCGGTGGGCTCCCGTCGGCGTCGATGCAGCCAGCTTCGACCAACGTACTGCGTGATCGCTTCCCAAGGTGGATTCGCGCGGACCAGCAGGACGCCGTACGGCGGTGGTGTGACTGGGCGGACGACGTACTGACGGCCCCGCGCCGGGGTGTGCTGGTGCACGGCGATCTGCACGGTGGGAACCAGGTCTGGGCCGATGGTCAGCTGAGCGTGATCGTCGACTTCGAGACGGCTGGTTTGGCCGAGCCTGAATACGACCTGCGCCTGTTCCCGAGCACCGGCCCAGGCGTCGAACTGCTGACCGCAACCCTTCGCCACTACCCCGGTCCCCCGCTTGACCTCGACCGCATCATGGCGTGGCACGTCCGCACGGCCCTCGCCGACGCCCTCTGGCGCTCCGAAGCCGGCGTCCCGCTCCCCGACCACCGAACCCCCGAGGCGTGGGTGGACGACCTCACCAACCGCTTCACCGCCCTCGGCATCACCCCGTAGCCGGACCGCCACCACCCATTAACGGGGCGCGGCGCCCACGATTCACGCTCAGCACCCGATGTCGGGCCAGGCCGCAGCGGGGTTGGTGGGTGATGCACGTCCGCCCCGCGACAGGCGGACCGCCCCCACTGACCAACTCTGCGCGCGGGGTGCCGTTCACGCTCAGCACCTGCTGCCGGACCGTGTCACAGGAAGGTTGGTCAGTGGCGCAGGTCCGCCCTCGCGCTACAGAGCTGGGGGGCGGTGTTCGTAGGGGGTGCTGAGGACGATGGTTGTGGTGGTCGAGACGTTGGCTCGGGCGCGGATGACGGCCAGGAGGTTCTCCAGGGCGGCAGGTGAGGCGACCCGGACGATCAGGACGTAGCTGGAGTCGCCGGCGACGGAGTAGCAGGACTCGATCTCGCGGACGTCGCGGAGCCGCTCGGGGTAGTCGTCGGGCTGAGAGGGGTCGATCGGGCGGACCGCGATCAGGGCGCTGAGCGGGAGGTCGAGGGCGGTGTGGTCGATCAGGGCGGCGTACCCCTGGATGATGCCGCGCTGCTCGAGGCGTTTCACCCGCTGGTGCACCGCGGAAGTGGACAGGCCGGTGGCCTTGCCCAGGTCGGTGAAACTCATCCTGCCGTCGGATGCGAGCAGGCCGACGATCTTGCGGTCCAGGTCCTCCATCCTGGTGACCCTACTGCCGCGAGACCCCGGCATGAAAGCATCCCCTCATGGCTGAGATGGATCCTGGGACAGGACAGCGGCTGATGCTGCTCGACACCGCGTCGTTGTACTTCCGCGCGTTCTTCGGCGTGCCGGACACGATGAAGGCCGCCGACGGTACGCCGACCAACGCGATCCGCGGGCTGCTGGACTTCATCGCCCGCCTGGTCGAGAACCACCGGCCGACCCATCTGGTCGCCTGCTGGGACGACAACTGGCGTCCGTCCTGGCGGGTCGCGCTGATCCCGTCGTACAAGGCGCAGCGGGTGGAGTACGTGACACCGAAGGGTGAGCAGGTGGAGGAGGTGCCGGACCGGCTCGAGGTGCAGGTGCCGTACATCCGCGCCTGCCTGGACGCGCTCGGGATCGCGATCGTGGGCGCGGCCGACCACGAGGCGGACGACGTGATCGGCACGCTGTCGCACCAGGCGCAGATGCCGGTCGATGTCGTGACCGGCGACCGGGACCTGTTCCAGCTCATCGACGACAGCCGCGCTGTCCGGGTCATCTACACCGCGGCCAAGGGCGTCGGCCGGGCCGAGGTGTACGACGAAAAGGCGCTGCTCGCGAAGTACGAGATCCCCGCGAACCGGTACGCCGATTTCGCCACCCTGCGCGGGGATGCCTCCGACGGCCTGCCCGGCGTGAAGGGGGTCGGCGACAAGACGGCCGCCTCCCTCATCACGGCGTACGGCGATCTGGCCAGCATCCGCGCGGCCGCGGCCGACGCCAGTACGCCGATGTCGGCGTCGGTGAAGCGGAAGATCCTGGATGCGTCCGACTACCTCGATGTCGCCCCGAAGGTGGTCGCGGTTGCGAAGGACGCGCCGGTCACCGTGGCCAACTTCGCGATGCCGCGGCAGGTGCTGGATCCCGAGCGCTGGCTGGACCTGGTCGAGCTGCTCGAGCTCGGCAGCAGCGCCCAGCGGGTGATGACCGCCCTGAACCTCGGACCCAAGGCATGAGCGCCACGATCGATCTTGCCCGGAAGTTCGGGGAGGACATCATCACGCTGCGGAGGGCCCTGCACCAGGTCCCCGAATTCGACCTCGACCTGCCCAAGTCCCAGCAGCTCATCCTCGACGCGCTCGTCGGTCTGCCGCTGGAGATCACGCTCGGCAAGGAGCTCTCCTCGGTCACCGCCGTACTGCGGGGAGGCGGCGGACCGGGGCCGGTCGTCCTGCTCCGCGGTGACATGGACGCGTTGCCGGTCACCGAGCGCGTCGACGTACCGTATGCATCGCAGCACCCCGGCATGATGCATGCCTGCGGCCACGACCTGCATGTGGCCGGCCTGGTCGGCGCCGCGAAGGTTTTGTCGGCGATGCAGGCCGAGCTGCCCGGTGACGTGGTCTTCATGTTCCAGCCGGGTGAGGAGACGACCGGCGGCGCGCCGATCATGATCCGTGAGGGCGTCCTCGATGCCGCGGGACGCCGGGCGGATGCCGCGTACGGTCTGCATGTCGGTTCCGCCGTGCAGCCACTCGGGATGTGGAGCAGCCGGCCCGGTTCGTTCATGGCCGCGGCCGATCAACTCCATGTGCGCGTCATCGGCGCCGGAACGCACGGGTCGACGCCGTTCCGCGGCAAGGACCCGATCCCGGTCGCCTGCGAGATGGTGACCGCTCTGCAGACGATGATCACGCGGCAGTTCGACGTGTTCGACCCGGTTGTGCTGACCGTTGGGCGGATCGCGGGTGGCACCAAGGAGAACATCATCCCGGACGACGCGTTCTTCGACGCGACCGTGCGGACGTTCTCGGAGGAGACCCGGGCCAAGGTCCAGCAGACTTCGGTCCAGCTGGTCGAGGCGATGGCGGCCGCGCACGGGCTGGTCGCCGAGGTCGAGTACCTGATCGGCTACCCCGTCACCGTGAACAACCCCGACGAGTTCGTCTTCGCCCGGGACACGATCATCGACCTCTTCGGCGCCGACCGGTTCCGCGAACGCGCCAACCCACGCTGCGGCGCGGAGGACATGTCGTACGTGCTGAACGAGGTCCCCGGCGTCTATCTCAACCTCAGCGCCTGCCGGGCCGCCGACCCCGAGAAGGCCGCCGACAACCACTCCCCCTTGGCCGACTTCGACGACTCCGTCCTCCCCGACGCGGCCGCCCTGCTGGCAGAGCTCGCCGTACGGCGTCTGGCCCGCGGGATCTAGGGAATCTTCCCGATGCGCGCATGCCCTGCGGTCGTCCACACTGCGGGGCATGCGCGGACACTTCGTCGACGTACCTGAGGGGTACCTCTACTTCGAACAGCACGGCGACGGACCCGACGTCGTCCTCCTGAACGGCGGCCTGGCCGACACCCGGATGTGGGATTCGACCGTCGCCTGGCTGGCCAAGTTCGCCCGGGTCACCACCTGGGACTACCGCGACAACGGCCTGTCGTCGGCGTCCTTCGGCCCGTACGACGAGATCGCGGACCTGCTCGCCGTACTGGACGCGGCCGGCGTCTCGCGTGCTGTCCTGGTTGGCTCGTCCGACGGCGGCCGCCGCGCGCTCGGCTTCGCCCATCGGCACCCTGATCGGGTGGCGAGCGTGTGTGTCGTCGCGGGTTCGTTCGGCGAGTTCCCCGACCCGACACCGGAGGAGGAGGCTGCGCGCGTCGTCATGCGAACCCACTTCGCCGAGATCGCCGACCTCCTCGAGACCGAAGGCATCCCCGCCGCGGCCGGCCACGACGTCGACGGCTGGTGTCCTCAGGTCACCGAAGCCGACCGCCGTCTACTGACCGGGCTGGCTGTCGCGAACTCGCGCATCCTGACCATGCCCGAAGCCCACGGCCAGGAACTCGACCCACCCGTCAAGACCCGCTTCGCCGAACTCGAACCACCGATCCACGTCATCGTCGGCAAACATGACTTCCAAGGCACACAGCTGTGGGCCCGCCGCATCGCCGACCAGGCTCCGACCACCACCTTGTCCGTGCTCCCCCATGCGGATCACATGCCGATGTTCTCCGCTCCTGCGGCATTCCGCGAGTGGTTGACTCACCATGCGCAGGCTGCGTCGTACCAGGCTGTGAGCTACGGCTGATCCTTCTTCCAGGGGCCGACGCCGAGCTTGCCGGTGGTGCCCAGGTCGAGCTCGGGTGTCAGCATGATCGGAGCGGCGCCGGGCTCGGCCCAGACTCTGACGTAGGGGCTGCTGATGTTGGCGCCGCCGGCCTCGACGGTGTTCCGCCAGACCAGGTGGGCTGAGGCGCGTTCGCCCGGTTTCAAGACCACTGGGCGAGCCGGGCCGTCCGCGCCGGTCGGTGAGCTGGTGATTGCGTTGCCGCCGTGAAGGATCTTCACCGTGCGGATCGCCTTGTGCTTCTCGTCCAGGAGCTCAAGCTTCGGATAGCCCTTGAGCTGGCGGGCTCGCGGGCCGCAGTTCTCGAGGTGGATACCCAGGACGCGGAGTCCCATGGCTGCCTCGGCATCGTCATCGGCGTACAGGCGTAGCCCGGAGCTCGGACACTCGGCGCTGGGAGCCTCAGCGGCCGGCACGCTCCGCACCTTGACGATCTTCACCCGCGCAAGCTCCGACCGAAGCTCGCCCACCCGGACGATGTCCTTCACGGTCCGGCCAGGTCCGACTACCGGCACTGTCCGCTGCGGGGTCACCAACGCCTCCCCGGAACTCGCCAGGAAAGCGAAGGTGACGGTGTAGACGGCAGCTCGACTCCCGGAGTTGGTCACCTCGAACTCAGCGCAGTGTTTGGCGACGAGGTTCACACCGATGATCCTGACTCCGGACTCCGCCTTCTCTCCACCGGGCTGCGTCTCGCAGGCCGTATCGGTGGGATGCCCAGCTGGAGCCGGCTGCGCCCCGCACCCCGCGACCAACAGAACGCCGACCAGTACGACGAGAAGTCTGTTGCGCATCCACCGAGTCAACCAGACGACCGAGCCACCGCAGGTGCTTCGCCGTTCATGACTCCGGTTGGTCATGAACGGCGAAGCGTTTCAGCTGCGAAGTGCTGTTTCAGCTGCGCAGGGCTGGGGCTCCGGCCGGGCCGGCAACGACCGGCTCGGCGTCGATGTCGGCTACGGCGCCGCTGAACTGCGCGTTGTAGAGGCGGGCGTAGGCGCCGTCGATGGCCAGGAGCTCGCGGTGGTTGCCCTGTTCGACGATGGCGCCGTTCTCCATCACCAGGATCAGGTTCGCGTCCCGGATAGTGGAGAGGCGGTGGGCGATGACGAAGCTGGTTCGGTCGGAGCGCAGCGCGGCCATGGCTCGTTGGACCAGGACCTCGGTGCGAGTGTCGACCGAGCTGGTGGCCTCGTCGAGGATCAGCAGCTGAGGGTCGGCCAGGAACGCACGGGCGATGGTGAGGAGCTGCTTCTCACCGGCACTGACGTTGCTGCCTTCCTCGTCGATGACCGTGTCGTACCCGTCGGGCAGGCTGTGCACGAAGCGATCGACGTACGTCGCCTTGGCCGCGGCCAGCATGTCTTCCTCGGTCGCGTTCAGGTTGCCGTAGAGGATGTTGTCGCGGATGGTGCCGCCGAACAGCCAGGTGTCCTGCAGGACCATGCCGATCCGCGAGCGCAGGTCGTACCGGGTCAGCTCGGTGATGTCGACACCGTCGAGCGTGATCCGGCCGCCGTTCAGCTCGTAGAAGCGCATGATCAGGTTGACCAGGGTGGTCTTGCCGGCGCCGGTCGGGCCGACGATCGCGACCGTCATCCCGGGTTCGGCGACCAGGCTCAGGTCGGTGATCAACGGCTTGTCCGGGTTGTACGAGAACGAGACGTGCTCGAACTCGACCCGGCCCCGGGCCTGCGTGACGGTCTCCGGGGTCGCGTCCTCCGGCACCTGCTCCTCGGCATCCAGTACCTCGAAGACCCGCTCGGCCGAGGCCACACCCGACTGCAGCAGGTTCGCCATCGAGGCGACCTGGGTAAGCGGCTGGGTGAACTGGCGCGAGTACTGGATGAACGCCTGCACGTCACCCAGCGACAGCTGGCCGGAGGCGACCCGCAGACCACCGACGACCGCGATCACCACGTAGTTCAGGTTCCCGACGAACATCATCAGCGGCATGATCAGCCCGGAGATGAACTGCGCCCCGAACGCGGCCTGGTACAGCTCGTCGTTCTTCTTCGCGAACGACGCCTCGATCTCCTTCTGCCGGCCGAAGACCTTCACCAGCTCGTGCCCGGTGAACGCCTCCTCGATCTGACCGTTCAGCGCACCCGTGTGCCGCCACTGGGCCACGAACTTCGCCTGCGACCGCTTCGCGATCACCGCGGTCACGATCATCGAGATCGGGATCGACACCAGCGCGATCAGCGCCAGCAACGGCGAGACCACGAACATCATGGTCAGTACGCCGATCACCGTCAGCAGCGAGGTGAGCAACTGGCTCAGTGTCTGCTGCAGGCTGGTCGAGATGTTGTCGATGTCGTTGGTGACCCGGCTCAGCAGCTCACCGCGCGGCGCACCGTCGAAGTACCTAAGCGGTAGCCGGTTGAGCTTGTCCTCGACCTCGGACCGCAGGTCGTACACGGTTCGCTGGACGACGCCGTTCAGGATGTAGCCCTGCATCCAGGACAGGAAGAAGGCACCGATGTACAGCGCGAACACCAGCATCAACACGTTACGCAGGGCATCGAAGTCGATCCCCGTCCCCGGGATCAGGTCGACACCCTGCAACAGGTCGGCGAGCCGGCCGTTGCCGGAGGCGCGGGTCTGCTCGATGACCTGCTCCTTGGACAGTCCGCTCGGGAACCTCTTGCCGATGTAGCCGGCGAAGATGATGTCGGTCGCCCGACCGAGGATCTTCGGCCCCAGCACCGACAGACCGACGCTGAAGATCGCCAGTACGATCACGCCCGACACCTTCACGCGGTGCGGACGCAGCCGCTTCAGCAGCCGCTTGGCCGACGGACCGAAGTTCATCGACTTGTCCCCCGGAATACCACCCGGAGGCCCGAACGCCCGGCCCGTGTTCGGCCGGTCGGTCGCCTTCACCGTCTGCTCGCCCTCAGGAGCAGCCACTTCCTCACTCATGCTGCCTCCTCCGCAGAACGCTGGGACTCGACGATCTCGACGTACGTCGGGCAGTTCTCGAGCAGCTCGTCATGCCGCCCCTTGCCGACGATCGCGCCGTCCTCGATCACGATGATCTGGTCGGCGTCGATGATCGTGGAGACGCGTTGCGCCACGATCACCACACACGCCTCGCGCGTCACCGGCCGCAGCGCCGCCCGCAGCCGGGCATCGGTGGCCAGGTCGAGTGCCGAGAACGAGTCGTCGAACAGATAGATCTCGGGTTTTCGGACCAGCGCCCGCGCGATCGCGAGCCGCTGCCGCTGACCGCCGGACACGTTCGTCCCGCCCTGGGAGATCGGGGACTCCAGTCCCTCCGGCATCGCCTCGACGAAGTCCTTGCCCTGGGCAATCTCCAGCGCGGTCCACAGCTCCTCGTCGGTCGCCTCCGGATTGCCGTAGCGCAGGTTGCTCGCCACGGTCCCGGAGAACAGGTACGGACGCTGGGGAACCAGACCGATGCGCTCCCAGAGCGCCTCCGGCTCGATCTCCCGTACGTCGATCCCGTCGACCAGCACGCGCCCTTCGGTGGCATCCATCAACCGCGGCACCAGCGAGAGCAGCGTCGTCTTACCGGCACCGGTGCTCCCGATGATCGCGGTCGTCTGCCCCGGCGACGCCACGAAGCTGACGTCGCGCAGTACCGGCTCGGCAGCTCCCGGGAACTTGAACGAGGCGTGCTCGAGACTCAGCTGACCGCGCCCGGTGAAGGACTTGATCGGCGTGGCCGGCGGCCGCACCGACGAGTCGGTGTTCAGCACCTCGCTGATCCGGTCCGCGCAGACCGCGGCCCGCGGGACCATGATCATCACGAAGGTCGCCATCATCACCGAGAACAAGATCTGGATCAGGTAGCTCAGGAAGGCCGTCAGTTCGCCGACCTCCATCGCACCGCTCTCCACGCGGGAGGCGCCGAACCACAGCACCGCGATGCTTGAGACGTTCAGGATCAGCATCACCACCGGGAAGACCAGCGCCATCAGCCGCCCGGCCCGTGTCGCGGAGTCGGTCAGATCGGCGTTGGCGCCGGCGAACCGCTTGGTCTCGTGCGGTTCGCGGACGAACGCCCGGACCACCCGGATACCGGTGATCTGCTCACGCAGCACCCGGTTCACGTTGTCGACGTACTTCTGCATCCGCTGGAACTGCGGCACCATCCGGCCCGCGATCAGCCCGATCGACGCGGCCAGCAGCGGCACCGCGACAGCGACCAGCCAAGCCAGACCGGCCTCCTCACGGATGGCCATGAACAGTCCACCGACCATCGTGATCGGGGCGGCGACCAGCATGGTGCACGTGGTGACGACGAGCATCTGCACCTGGGTGACGTCGTTCGTGCTGCGCGAGATCAGTGTCGGCGCGCCGAACTGGTTCACCTCACGGGCCGAGAACTCGCCGACCCGGTGGAACACCGCGGCCCGCACGTCACGCCCGAACAGGGCGGCCGTCGTGGCGCCGTAGTACACCGCGACGACCGTGCACAGAATCTGAACCAGGCTGACACCGAGCATCCAGCCGCCGGTGCTCATGATGTAACCGGTGTCGCCCTTGGCCACGCCGTTGTCGATGATGTCGGCGTTGAGGCTGGGAAGGTAGAGGGAGGCGATCGTCCCGACCAGTTGCAGGACGACCACCAGGGTCAGGTATCCCGCGTACGGACGCAGGTGCGTACGCAAGAGTCGAACTAACATCAATCATCCCCTGGGTGTGTGCGGACACCGTCGAAGGCGAAGTCGACGATCTCCTCGGCGGTCAGCACCTGGCCGCCGGAAATCATTGGGTGGGTCGCGGAGAACGTGACCATCTGCAGCCGCCGCACGACCTCTTCGGGCGAGAACCGCAACTTGTCGGCATCCGGACGCAGCAGATCGGCGAACGCCGAGTTGACCTCGTCCGACTGGCGCTTCCGCCGGGCTTCGTCCATCGCAGTCTGGTTCTTCAGGTCCGGCGGCCGCGGCACCCGCATCGCGAACAACAGCCGGAAGACGCCCCGGAGGCGGCGCTGGCCGACCTCGACCGCGGCGATCGTGCGCTCGCGCAGCGGCAGCGCCGGATCGACCGCCAGCAGCTCGGTCAGCAGGTCGCTGGCGTCGAAGGCCTTGGCCAGCGCGGCGTCGATCAACGCCTCCTTGCTGCCGAAGGCCCGGAAGATCGTCCCCTCGGCGATCCCGGCCGCCTCGGCGATCTGCTTGGTACTCACCTCCGGCCCGTGCTCCTCGAACAACGGCAGCGCGGCCGCGATGATCGCGGCGCGCCGTTCGTCCGGCGGTAGTGGCGTGGCTCGTGGTGTCACGCGACCGAGGCTAACTGAGTGAGTACTCACTCACAACTATATTTCCGCGCGATCCTTCACGAGTGCGGCAACCCCGTCCAGCAGCCGCCCGAGTCCGTACTCGAAGGCGTGATCGGAGTCGTACGGCGCGTCGAACTCCTGCCCGACCGTCGTACCGACCCGCGTCGACAGCGGGAAGCTATCGATATCCGCGATCCGGTCCAGATGAGGCACATGAGCCAGCCACCACTGCTTGTCGGTCATCCCCGAGTGCTGAATGACCTGCCGAGCCTCCACCGCCGCCCGGACCGCGCCGTGGACGTAACCGTTGACCAGCGTGACCGTCGCATCCATCTCGACATCGGTCAGCCCGATCCCCTCGACCGCGGCCAGCTCGTACTCGTACTTCGCCATCACCTGCGGACCCAGCGGCGGCCGGCTGACAGCCACATGCAGCATCCACGGGTGCTTCAGATAGAGCTCGCGATTCTCCCGAGCCACCTCGTCGAGCTTGGCTCGCCAGTCCCCCGGTACGACGCGCTTCGGCAGCTCGCCGTACACGGTGTCGAGCATGACGTCGAGGAGCTCGGCCTTGCCGGGGACGTAGCGGTACAGCGTCATCGCGCCCGAGCCGAGCTCATCGGCGACCCGGCGCATCGACATCGCGGTGATCCCCTCCGTGTCGGCGACCCGGAGCGCGGCCTCGACGATGCCCTCGACGGTCAGCGCCGGCTTCGGGCCGCGGGTGGGCTGCGGCCGTTTGCGCCAGAGCAGCTCGAGGCTCTTGGCCGGGTCTCCGCTGCCGCTGTACTCCTGGGTCATGTGCGCGATTCTGCCGGATCGGATATTCTTCGTACACTGTACCCAGTTCGATCGTCGCTTGACCTGAAGTTTCCTTGAGGTCTTACGGTCGGAAATTGTCGGTGAGGTAAGGAATCATCGACTTCCCGATCGACCGACGCCGTGGAGCCCGCTGTGAGTATGGAAATGACCGCGTGGAACTCGCTGTACCACGCGATGCACGCCTCAGACGACAGACGCCCGTTCTCCAAGGCGACCCTGCTACGCATCCTCGCGTTCGCGCGCCCGCACAAACGACAACTGATCGCTTTCCTCGTGCTCAGCATCGCCGCGGCGGTGCTGGCGGTGGCGACCCCGGTGCTGGCCGGCCGCGTCGTCGACGCCATCGTCGGCAACAAGGCCGTCGAGACCGTGCTGCGCCTGGCCGTGCTGATCGCGGTGATCGCGGTCGCGGAGGCCGGGATCAGCATGCTCACCCGGTGGCTCTCGTCGCGGATCGGCGAAGGGCTGATCCTCGACCTGCGGACGGCGGTCTTCGACCACATCCAGAAGATGCCGATCGCCTTCTTCACCCGGACCCGGACGGGCGCGCTCGTCTCCCGGCTGAACAACGACGTCATCGGCGCGCAGCGCGCGTTCAGCGACACCCTCTCCGGAGTGGTGAGCAACCTGGTGATGCTGGCGCTGACCCTCGTCGTGATGCTGCGTGTCTCGTGGCAGATCACGCTCCTCGCGCTGGTGATCCTGCCGATCTTCGTCATCCCCGCCCGCCGAGTGGGGAGCCGACTGGCTGCGCTCGAGCGTGAGGCGGCCAACTACAACGCCACCATGAGCACCCAGATGACCGAGCGATTCTCGGCGCCCGGCGCGACACTGGTGAAGCTCTTCGGGCGACCGGCGCGGGAGTCGGCGGAGTTCGCGTCGCGAGCTCGCCGGGTGCGCGACATCGGTGTGCGGACCGCGATGGTGCAGTGGATCTTCGTCACCTCGTTGACCCTGGTGTCGGCGCTTGCGCTGGCCGTCGTCTACGGACTCGGCGGCTTCTACGCGCTGCGCGACCAGTTGGACGCCGGCGCCGTCGTCTCGATGGCCCTCCTGCTCACCCGCCTCTACGCGCCGCTCACCGCACTGGCGAGCGCGCGACTCGAGGTGATGACCGCGCTGGTCAGCTTCGAGCGGGTCTTCGAGGTGCTCGACCTCAAACCGCTCATCGAGGACAAGCCGGACGCCGGCAAGGTCCCCGAGGGCCCGGTCTCGGTCGAGTTCAAGAACGTGCACTTCGCCTACCCGTCCGCCGACAAGGTCTCGCTCGCCTCCCTGGAGGAGGTCGCGAAGCTCGACACGCGCGGCGGGGTCGAGGTCCTGCACGACATGACGTTCCGGGCCGAGCCTGGTCAGATGGTCGCACTGGTCGGTTCCTCCGGGGCTGGGAAGTCGACGATCGCCCAGCTCATCCCCCGCCTGTACGACGTGGATTCGGGGTCGGTGCAGCTCGCGGGCGTCGACGTACGAGATGTCACGGCCGAGTCGTTGCGGGAGACCCTCGGCATGGTCACCCAGGACGGCCACCTGTTCCACGACTCGATCCGGGAGAACCTGCTGCTCGCGCGGCCCGAGGCGACCGAGGACGAGCTGTGGGATTCGCTGCGGCGGGCCCGGCTCGAGGATCTGATCCGGTCACTACCGGATGACCTCGACACCGTTGTGGGTGAGCGTGGCTACCGGCTGTCCGGTGGTGAGCGGCAGCGGTTGACGATCGCGCGCCTGCTGCTAGCTCAACCGCGGGTCGTCATCCTCGACGAGGCGACCGCCGCGCTGGACTCCACCAACGAAGCGGCTGTGCAGGCTGCACTGACCGAGGCACTTGCCGGCCGGACGGCGGTTGTCATCGCGCACCGCCTGTCGACCATCCGCGCCGCCGACCAGATCCTCGTCATCGAGGACGGCCGCATCGTCGAGCAGGGCACGCACACGAGCCTGCTGGCAGCCAGCGGCCGGTACGAAGAGCTCTACCGAACTCAGTTCGCCGACCCGGGCGCCGGGCCGACCGACGCGGAGGTGCTCACGGTCTGACGTAGCTGCGGTGACGGGGTCGAGGTCGGTCGGGACTGTTGGGAGTGCGGTTGTCTGAGCTGTCGGGGTGTGCGGTCGGGTTCGAGCCTGCGGATCCACCGCGGGACGGGCGGGTGGTGTTCTGGGATCCCGAGGGCGGCGAGCTGCCACTCGGGATCGGTGAGCAGGTCCGGCTCGACGTAACAGGCGGGTCGAGTGAACGTTCGGTGCGTGCGATCAGCGTGCGGGTGGCGGACGCCGTACCGATGCTCGGACGGATGCGGCGTGAGCCTGGCGCGCATCCGTCGGCGGCGTTCTGGGGCTCGGCGGCCGTGGCCGCGCTGCAGTTGGTTGCCCGGGGCAAGTTGTTGCCCGGGGTCTCACCCGATGGGTACGACGCCTGGCGGATGGGACCGCTGGAGCCGGCCGACGTCACCCGGCTCGTCGCGCTCGCCGAGGCAATGCCACTGACCGAGCTCCCCGGCGACCTCGCGGCCGAAGGACTGGTGCGGGCATTCTGGGATGCGGTGGCGGATGGGATGCCACGCTCCCCCGCTGCCGCGAAGGCACAGGGCGGCGGACTGTTCGCGGCGAAGGCACCGCAGCGCGCCGAAGGTCTGCGGCGCTGGGCCGATGAGGTGTCAGTCGGGCTCGACAGCGGCGTGCGAGTCTCCCTGCGGATCGAGATGTCGGAGTCGCAGGCCTTCCACGCCGTCGTCCAGCTGCACAGCCTCAAGGATCCGACGCTCGTGCGCGATGCGGACGACGTCTGGGCGACCGAGGTGCCTGGATTCGGGCCGCGGGCACGGATCGACGCGACCCTGGCGATCCGCCGGGCCGGGCGGGTCTGGTTGCCGCTCGCACGGTTGCTGGACACCGCCGTACCGGATCAACTCGAGCTGGCCGACGAAGAGGTTGCAGATTTGCTGGCCGGTTCCGGGCAGCGGTTGACCGCCGCCGGGATCGACCTGCACTGGCCGCGCAGTCTCGGCCGCGATCTCAAGGCGCGGGCGGCAATTACCGCGCCGGAGCGCCGGCCGAGCGATCTGCCGAGCTTCTTCGGCGGCGACGCAACCCTGGACTTCCGGTGGCAGGTTGCCCTGGGCGATGATCCGCTGACCGAGGACGAGCTCGACAAGCTCGCCGAGGCGACCCGGCCTGTCGTGCGGTTGCGCGACCAGTGGATGCTGATCGACCCCGAGCTGGCCCGCAAGGCTCGGGAGCGCATTCTCAAACCGGTCACTCCGATCGACGCGCTCAGCGCCGCACTCACCGGCACCACCGAGGTGGACGGCCAGCAGATCAAGGTCGAGCCGACCGCCTGGCTGTCCGAGCTGCGGACCCGGATCGCTGATCCCGAGCGCGCCGACGAGCTGATCGACGTACCGGCCGGGTTGCAGGCAACGCTGCGCGACTACCAGCTGCGCGGTCTGCGCTGGCTCGCGCGGATGACGTCACTCGGCCTCGGCGGCTGCCTTGCCGACGACATGGGCCTCGGCAAGACGATCACGCTGATCTCGCTGCACCTGCATCGACAAGAGTCCACCGGGACCGCCGGTCCGACCCTCGTCGTCTGCCCGGCGTCACTGCTCGGGAACTGGGAGCGCGAGGTCAACCGGTTCGCGCCCGGGACTGCGGTGCGGCGCTTCCACGGGTCGGCGCGATCGCTTGAAGGGGCCGAGGACGGGTTCGTGCTGACGACGTACGGGACCCTGCGGCGCGATGCGGCCCGGCTGGGCGCACATCGATGGGGTCTCGTGGTCGCTGACGAAGCACAGCATGTGAAGAACCCCTCGTCCGGTACGGCGAAGGCGCTGCGGACCGTTCCATCGCAGGCGCGCGTCGCTCTCACCGGTACACCGGTCGAGAACAACCTGTCCGAGCTCTGGGCGATCCTCGACTGGACGACGCCCGGGCTGCTCGGGCGGCTGAGCACCTTCCGGACCCAATGGGCGACGCCGATCGAGGCCGACAAGGACGAGGAGGTCGCGGACCGGCTGGCGAAGCTCGTCCGGCCGTTCCTGCTCCGGCGGAAGAAGTCCGATCCGGGGATCGCGCCGGAGCTGCCACCGAAGACCGAGACGGATCAGACCGTTTCGCTGACGCGGGAGCAGGCTGTCCTCTACGAGGCGACCGTGCGCGAGCTGATGGCGGCGATCGCGGCCAGCGACCAGATGGCACGCCGCGGCGCGATCGTGAAGCTGCTGACCGGACTCAAGCAGATCTGCAACCACCCGGCGCAGTATCTGAAGGAAGGCGAGGACGCACGGCTGACCGGGCGTTCCGGCAAACTCGAACTGCTCGACGAACTACTCGAGACGATCGTCGCGGAGGACGGCGCCGTGCTCGTCTTCACCCAGTACGTCGCGATGGCGCGCCTGCTCGAACGTCATCTTGCCGGGCGCGGGATCGGCACCCAGTTGCTGCACGGTGGGACACCGGTGCGGAAGCGTGAGGAGATGGTCGAGCGGTTCCAGGCCGGCGACGTACCGGTGTTCTTGCTGTCGTTGAAGGCGGCCGGGACGGGGCTCAACCTCACGCGGGCCGATCATGTCGTGCACTACGACCGGTGGTGGAATCCGGCCGTCGAGGACCAGGCGACCGACCGGGCGTACCGCATCGGCCAGACCAAGCCGGTGCAGGTGCACCGCTTCATTGCCGAAGGCACCATCGAGGATCGGATCGCAGCGATGCTCGCCGCCAAACGCGAGCTGGCCGATGCCGTGCTCGCCGGTGGTGAGGCGGCGCTCACCGAGCTTTCGGACACCGAACTGGCTGATCTCGTCGAGCTGCGGGGAGGTCTGCGATGAGCACGGCACAGGGTTATCCGGCCTTCCCGGCGCAGCGGCGGAGTACGCGCGGGCGTTCGTGGTGGGCGCGGGCTTGGGTGCAGGCGCTCGAGGACACGTCGCTGGACACGATGCAGCTGCGGAAGGGGCGGCGGTACGCGAACTCCGGCCACGTCGGGACGATCACGATCAGCCCGGGCCGGATCGGTGCGACGGTCTACTCGCCCGACGACACCTATGAGGTCGTCGTTCGGGTGGATGAGCTGAGCGATGC
Organism: Kribbella albertanoniae; assembly: GCF_004348455.1. Taxonomy (GTDB): domain Bacteria; phylum Actinomycetota; class Actinomycetes; order Propionibacteriales; family Kribbellaceae; genus Kribbella; species Kribbella albertanoniae. The sequence goes on along the minus strand of NZ_SMKA01000014.1, from coordinate 859 downwards.
GGAGTGGGCGGAGTTCCTGGAGCAGGTCGTGGCGAGGGCCGGTCACATCGCGGCGCTGCTCGACGGGGAGATGCCGCACGACTTGGTCGAGGCGGCTGAGGCCGTCGGGATCGCATTGCTGCCTGGAATCGGCGACCTCGACCCGAGCTGCACCTGTGATGAGTGGGAGCTGCCGTGCCAGCACGCTGCGGGATTGGCGTACCAGGTTGCTTGGTTGCTCGACTCCGATCCGTTCGTGCTGCTGCATCTGCGGGGGCGATCGCGCGAGCTGCTCCTTGATCAGCTGGTCGCTCGCACGGCCGGTCCGGAGGCTCAGGCTGAAGTTGAGGGTGAGGTCAGAGCCGGGTCGAGGGTTAGGGGTGAGGTCCGCTCGGCTGGCGCGGATGACCGTGCGGTCGGGGCGCTGCCCGAGCTCCCGTCGGTGCCGCGGAAGGTGCTGGCCGAGGAGCTGGCGGTCAGCGGGATCGAACCGCCGCCGGGGATGACGGCCGGCGTACTGCCTCTGCTTGTACTGGATGCGTCCCGGCGCGCACGCGCGTTGCTCATCGCCCTGCTCAACGGCACGCCGGAGCCCCAACCGCTCGACGAGTGGCAGGACGCCGTACGGCTCGCAGCTGATTTCCCCGAGCTGCTCGCACCCCTTGCCGAGGCGACTGGGCGGTCGGGCGACCTCGGGACGGGTGTCCAGGCGTGGCGGTACGGCGGGGTTGCCGGCCTCGACGTACTCGAACACCCCTGGGAGCCGACCTCCGCGGAGCTGGCGAGAGCCCGGACCGATCTCGTGCTGGAGGAGATCGAGAACATCGTTGTCACCGGCAACCGCCTGACCATCCACCCCGACACCCAGCTGCGGCTGGAC